>NZ_JBNNGV010000020.1:0-97140 GCF_050268485.1 Pseudomonas sp. NPDC078416
ACCGAAGCATTCCTCGCTGCTTACTTCGTCCAACTCTTTGATTATCAAGGAGTTTTCCGTTTCGTCTGCGCCGGAAGTGGGGCGAATTATAGACAGATCCAGAGAGGCGTCAACCCCTAATTTAATGAAACTGTCATATCGATCAAAAATAGCTGACGGGGTGGCCAAGTTTGGGGACGTGCCCACCCAGAGCTTTAAAGACTTGGGAACGCGAACTGCGAAGCTTCGTGACTGGCACGTTGCGGCCAACGCTGAGTGATGGCTTTGCGACGGGTATAGAAGCGAACGCCATCCGGACCGTAAGCATGCAGGTCACCAAACAGTGACCGCTTCCATCCGCCAAAGCTGTGATAAGCCACAGGTACAGGCAGCGGAACGTTCACCCCAACCATACCTACTTCGATCTCGTCGCAGAACAGACGGGCCGCCTCACCATCGCGAGTGAAGATGCACGTGCCATTGCCATATTCGTGGTCGTTGATTAACTGCATCGCTTGTTCGAGGCTGTCCACACGCACAATGCAGAGCACCGGACCGAATATCTCTTCTTTATAGATGCGCATCTCGGCCGTGACCTGGTCGAACAGGCATCCACCCAGGAAGAACCCCTCTTCGTGTCCGGGGACTGAGAGCCCACGACCGTCCACCACCAGCTTCGCACCTGCACCTACCCCGTCTTCTATATAGGTGCTGACTTTGTCACGATGCTGCCCGGTGACGAGAGGTCCCATATCGAGACCGCTGGAAGTCCCGGCACCGATCTTCAATCCGTTGATTTGCGGCACCAGCTTGGCCACCAGCGCATCGGCAACCTGGTCACCCACGCACACTGCAACCGAAATCGCCATGCAGCGCTCGCCGCACGAACCATAAGCCGCCCCCATCAATGCGCTCACGGCGTTATCCAGGTCCGCGTCGGGCATCAACACTGCGTGGTTCTTCGCGCCGCCCAATGCCTGTACCCGCTTACCGCGTGCGGTGGCTTCCTTATAGATGTACTCAGCGATCGGGGTTGAGCCGACGAAACTCAACGCTTTGACGTCAGGGGCTTCGATCAGCGCATCAACCGCTACTTTGTCGCCGTGCACGACATTGAGTACGCCCTTTGGCAATCCAGCTTCATGCAGCAACTCAGCGATCAGCAATGTTGAGCTTGGATCACGCTCGGAAGGTTTGAGGATGAAACAGTTGCCGCAGGCGATCGCCAACGGATACATCCACAGCGGAACCATGGCCGGGAAGTTGAACGGGGTGATGCCAGCCACTACGCCAAGGGGCTGAAAGTCAGACCACGCATCAATGTTCGGTCCGACGTTGCGGCTGTACTCGCCCTTGAGAATTTCAGGCGCCGCACAGGCGTATTCGACGTTTTCGATACCCCGCTTGAGTTCTCCCGCTGCATCTTCGAGGGTCTTGCCGTGTTCTTCGCTAATGAGCCGGGCAATACGCGCCTCGTTCTGTTCCAGCAATTGCTTGAAGCGGAACATGACCTGCGCGCGTTTGGCTGGCGGTGTGTTACGCCACGCGGGAAAGGCGGCCTTGGCAGAGTCGATCGCCTGTTGGACGGTTTCGCGACTGGCGAGAAGTACTGTGCGAACCACTTGGCCGGTCGACGGATTGAACACATCGGCGGCTCGGCCATTTCCGTTGACCAACTCGCCATGAATCAGGTGCTGAATGGTGCTCATGCATAACTCCGGAAAACGTGAGCCCGCAGGCGCACCCAAACTGCGCCTGTGAGCAAATAAAAGGTGATCAGTCGATTTGATTCAGCGCCTGGCCGACCGCATCAAACATGCGATCAAGGTCCTCGGCCTTGCTATTGAAGGTCGGTCCGAATTGCAGAGTGTCACCGCCGAAGCGCACATAGAAACCTGCCTTCCACAGTTTCATGGCCGTCTCGAATGGACGCACAATGGCGTCGCCGTCGCGCGGCGCAATCTGAATGGCGCCAGCGAGACCGTAATTGCGAATATCGACCACATTCTTGCTGCCCTTCAACGCATGCAAATAGCCTTCGAAGTGCGGCGCGGTTTCAGCCACTTGCTGCACCAGGTTCTCGCGCTGAATGATTTCCAGCGCGGCGAGACCGGCGGCGCAGGCAACGGGATGCGCTGAATAGGTGTAGCCATGGGGAAATTCCACGGCGTACTCGGGCGTCGGCTGATTCATGAACGTCTGGTAAATCTCGGTGCTGGCAATCACTGCCCCCATCGGGATCGCACCGTTGGTGATCTGCTTGGCAATGCACATCAGGTCCGGCGTCACGCCGAAGCTGTCGGCGCCGAACATCGAGCCGGTACGGCCAAAGCCCGTGATCACCTCATCGAATATCAGCAGAATGTTGTGTTGATCACAGATTTCACGCAGGCGCTTGAGATAGCCCTGCGGCGGAACAATCACGCCCGCAGAACCCGCCATGGGCTCGACAATCACCGCTGCAATGTTAGAAGCGTCGTGCAGTTCGATCAGCTTGAGCATTTCATCGGCAAGCGCAATGCCGCCCTGCTCTGGCATGCCCCGTGAATAGGCGTTGCTCGCGAGCAGCGTATGAGGCAGATGATCGACATCCATCAATTGCCCGAACATCTTGCGGTTGCCGTTGACGCCACCCAGGCTGGTGCCCGCGATGTTCACGCCGTGATAGCCACGGGCGCGACCGATCATCTTGGTTTTGGTCGCCTGACCTTTCAAACGCCAGTAAGCCCGCACCATCTTGACGGCAGTGTCAGCGCATTCCGATCCGGAGTCGGTATAGAAGACGTGATTCAGCTTGCCGGGTGTCAGATCGGTGATCTTTTCAGCCAGCTGGAAGGACAGCGGGTGTCCGAACTGGAATCCTGGCGAGTAGTCCAGCGTACCCAGCTGGCGGGAAACCGCTTCCTGAATCTCCTTGCGTGTATGCCCTGCCCCACACGTCCACAGTCCCGACAGACCGTCATAAATTTTGCGGCCCTTGTCATCCGTGAGATAGCTGCCTTCGGCGGCGACGATCAGCCGTGGATCACGATGGAAATTTCGGTTCGCCGTGTAGGGCATCCAGTGGGCGTCAAGTTTGAGCTGGCTCGCCAGAGACATGTCAGACGATTCGGGCATATTCATCGGAATTAACCTCACTGGGCATGGGTGGCCTGATTTCCTAACTGATGTGAGAGCAGGAGCAAGGCCGGTTGCAGCTAAAGTGCCACGGGCATAAAGTTCGAAAAACCCTGCTTTTACGATCTTCAGTTGACTGGTTACTAAACTATGAGCACCCGCCGTAACGACCCTCTGGCGCAGGTCAGCGATTTTGATATCCGTCTGCTGCGCATCTTTCGTAGCGTAGTGGAGTCAGGCGGCTTTTCGGCAGCGGAAAGCGCGCTGGGTATTGGTCGCTCCGCCATCAGTCAGCAGATGAGTGACCTTGAGCAGCGCCTGGGATTGCGTCTTTGCCAACGGGGTCGTGCGGGGTTTTCGCTTACAGAGGAAGGCCGCGAGGTCTATCAGTCATCGCTGCAGTTACTAAGCGCCCTCGAGAGTTTTCGTACGGAGGTGAATGGTCTTCACCGACACCTTCGCGGCGAGCTGAACATTGGGCTTACGGACAATCTGGTGACCCTCCCCCATATGCGGATCACCCACGCGCTTTCCCAATTGAAAGAACGTGGCCCGGACGTGCATATCAATATCCGCATGATCGCGCCCAACGAAGTCGAGCAGGGTGTGCTCGACGGCAGCTTGCACGTTGGCGTCGTACCCCAGGCCAGCGCCTTGTCGGGACTGGAATATCAGCCGCTGTATAGCGAACGTTCGCTGCTGTACTGCGCGGTTGGCCACCCGCTGTTTTACGCCGACGATGCGCAACTGGATGACGACCGACTGTCCGCGCAGGAGACCATTGCGCCCACGTTTCGTCTGCCGGGTGAAATCCAGGCTCACTACCAGGCGCTGAAATGCACCGCGAGCGCCTCGGACCGGGAAGGCATGGCGTTTCTGATTCTGACGGGGCGCTACATCGGCTATCTGCCCGATCATTACGCCAGCCTTTGGGTGCAGCAGGGGCGGCTACGTGCGCTGAAGCCCACAGCGCGGTTTTACGATGTGAGCCTTGTGACCGTCACGCGCAAAGGCCGCCGCCCTCATTTGGTGCTGGAAAGTTTTCTGGAGAGTCTGGCTGCCACACGATGATGCCGCCTCAGTCAGTCGGTACCTCAATAACGCGCAGGCAATCGGGTCGGACATGCGGCTATCTCCTTGTTGGCATTGCTTATCAGGGCAGTCAGCAGATAGGTATCTGATCAGTTGGACAGGTTTTTGCAGTAAGGCTGGATGTCGAAGCCCTACACAAAATCGAGAGCCAGCATGCAGCCTGAAGCGCCAGACACTAACGACCTCATCTATGGCCTCAACGACCGGCTGCGCCCCGGGCCCGCCATCCTGGCGGCAATCCAGCATGTGCTCGCTGCATTCGTGGGCATTATCACGCCGCCACTGATTATCGGGTCGGCGCTCGGGCTCGGTGCTTACATGCCTTATCTGATCAGCATGGCGCTGATGGTCTCGGGCGTAGGGACGTTCATTCAAGCGCGCCGGCCGTTCGGTATCGGCGCCGGCATGATTTGCCTGCAGGGCACCAGTTTCGCGTTTCTCGGCGCGGTGCTTTCTGCTGGCTTCATGGTCAAGCAGCGCGGTGGCAGCCCGGAGGACATCATGGCCATGGTGTTCGGGGTGTGTTTCTTCGGCGCCGTCGTACAGATTGTGCTGAGCCGTTTCATCGGCCAACTGCGTCGGGTGATCACGCCGCTGGTAACCGGCATCGTCATCACGCTGATCGGCGTCAGCTTGATCAAGGTTGGCGTGACGGATCTGGGAGGCGGCTTCAACGCCCCGGACTTCGGCGAGCCAGTCAATCTGGCCCTTGGCGTCTTCGTGTTGGCAGTGATCATCGTGCTCAACCGTTCGAGCGCGCCCTGGTTACGGCTGTCGGCAATCATCATCGGGCTCGCGGTCGGCAGCATTGCGGCCTGGTTCAGCGGCAAGCTCGTACCTCACTCCATTGCCGACGTTGCGCTGGTCACCGTTCCTGTGCCCTTTCGGTTCGGATTCAGCTTCGACTGGGCAGCATTCCTACCGGTGGCGCTGATTTATCTGATCAGCAGCATCGAAACCGTCGGCGACCTTACCGCCAACTGCATGCTCTCCCGCGAACCCATCAAAGGCCCCAGCTATATTGCCCGGCTGAAGGGCGGTGTGCTGGGCGACGGCGTCAGCTGCATGATCGCGGCGACATTCAGCGCCTTTCCCAACACGACCTTCGCCCAGAACAACGGCGTGATCCAGCTCACCGGCGTGGCCAGTCGGTATGTGGGTCTGTACATCGGAGCAATCCTGTTTCTACTCGGGCTGTTCCCGGTGATCGGTGCGATGCTTCAGCAGATTCCTAAGCCGGTGCTTGGCGGCGCGACATTGGTGATGTTCGGCAGCGTTGCAGCGGCAGGCGTGCGGATCCTCGCGCAAGCGCCGCTGGATCGCCGCAGCATGTTGATCATCGCCACCTCGTTCGGAGTAGGACTGGGTATCGCGGCGCAACCGACGCTGCTGCATCATCTGCCGCAATGGGTGCAAAGCCTTTTCGACTCGGCGATCACCAGCGGCGGGCTCACGGCCATCGTGATGAGCCTGATGCTTCCGGAAGCCAAAGAAACAAATGAAACGGGCGAAGCCAAAAAACACACAACGGAATCCTTTGAGCACTGATTTACGAGGGCAACGCTTGTCGGATCCTCGCGGGTGCGCTATGTGTTCACCGCGTCGCACCCAATGATCCGTCTGGAACCGCACATGACCCTTGAAGTCCCCGCTCACAGCCCCAGCGCCACCAAACCGGCCAGCCGCATTCGCCAGAAAAACGAAGAAGCGATCTTGAAGGCGGCTGAGGACGAATTCGCTCGTCATGGTTTCAAGGGCACCAGCATGAACACGATCGCGCAGAACGCCGGCCTGCCCAAAGCCAACCTGCATTACTACTTCACCAATAAGCTGGGTCTCTATATCGCGGTACTGAGCAACATCATCGAGTTATGGGACAGCACGTTTAACAACCTGAGCGCAGACGACGATCCGGCACAGGCGCTGACGCACTACATCCGCGCCAAGATGGAGTTCTCACGACGCCAGCCACAGGCCTCGCGCATTTTCGCGATGGAGATCATCAGTGGCGGCGAGTGCCTGAATCAGTATTTCAGCCAGGACTACCGCGAATGGTTTCAGGGGCGTGCCGCCGTTTTCCAGGCCTGGATCGACGCCGGGAAAATGGACCCGGTCGATCCGGTGCATTTGATTTTCCTGCTGTGGGGCAGCACCCAGCATTACGCTGACTTCGCCACCCAGATTTGCCAGGTCACCGGCCGTTCGAAGCTGACCAAGCAAGACATGGAGGCCGCTGGGGATAACTTGATTCGCATCATTCTCAAAGGCTGCGGACTCACGCCTGCTTTATAACTTCTGAAACCTCAAGTGCAGTCTGGAATTCCGATGCCTTTTACGCTCACCGGCCCCTGCGAGTTTCGCGAAGAGATTCGCAAGAGCCGCTTCATTACCCTCGCCGCGCCGATCGACACTGCTGCCGATGCTCAAGTGTTTATCGAGCAACACGGTGATCTCGACGCGACGCACAATTGCTGGGCCTGGAAACTAGGCGCGCAGTACCGCAGCAACGACGACGGCGAACCGGGCGGCACGGCTGGGCGGCCGATACTCGCGGCCATTGATGCTCAGGATTTTGATCGAATCGTTGTGCTGGTCATTCGCTGGTACGGCGGGATTCAACTGGGCACCGGCGGGCTCGCGAGGGCCTATGGTGGGGGGGCGAACAAATGCCTGCAGCAGGCGGATCGGATGCCGTTGGTCAACCGAGTGCCGTTGCAATTCGATTGCAGCTTCAGCGAACTGGTGCTGATAAAGCTGCGAGTGGCTGAACTCAACGGGCTTGTGGAGGATGAGCGCTTCAACGCAAACGGCGTCACGCTCTCAATCGCGCTAGGGCCTGATCAGGTTGAGACCCTTCAGCGCCAATTGTCCGACATCAGTCGCGGGCGGATCGTGTTGCAGCAGGCGCAGTAGTCGATCCACGGCCACATCGACGCCTTCCCGGTTAAAACTGGCGCTGCACGGAAACGCAATGGATGTAATCGCAGTGGCATTTGCTCACATCTACTGTGCACCTGCCTGTGGACAAGCTGAGCGCACATCGCCGCAGGCCTTGATGCATAAGGCTTTGCGCTGCTTGATCATTTTTTATCCAAAAGCGTTCGCTGTGAATAAAAGGAGCGGAAAAACAGGACGTTAGCGCCCTTTATCCCGATGCGGCGCTCGTTTCAGGCGCGTCATACCCCCAATCCGCAACTACCCACATTACCTGTGGAGCAATCTGTGGATAACCCGTGCAAGCCTCCGCAGAGTGCCTTGTACGACACGCATTGGGCATAGCTGGATGTTTTTTATACAGACACACCATCAGGCGGTGGTCGATCGTGCGCCATCCTGATCGCCTGACATTCATATCGGAAACGTTCACTCACATATGTCGTAAGCCTCTGTCATCCTCTGCCGCTAACTTATGCGCCTTGCGGCCGCACAGTGCTTCAAGAAACAAAATTCCCGCCGCATCGCGATGTCCATCGACTGAGTGAAATTTTTCGTTTGCCTGTACAGGAGTCATTCCAATGTCCACCCCTAAAACAGCCCTGATCATCGGCGCTTCACGCGGCCTTGGCCTCGGATTGGTGAAACGTCTGACGGAACTGGGCTGGGAAGTCACCGCCACCGTCCGGGACGCCCAGAAGGCCGACGAGCTTAAAGCACTGCCGAACGTGCAATTGCAGACACTGGACATCGACGAGCAATCGTCCCTCGAAGTGCTCACCCACAACCTCAAGGGTCAGACTTATGACCTGTTGTTCGTCAACGCCGGCGTAATGGGCCCGATGCACCCCAATCCCACCGACGCCACCGCCGGCGAACTGGGCCAGCTATTTCTCACCAATGCCGTCGCGCCAATCCGCTTGGCCAAGCGCTTCGTTGACCAGATCCGTCCCGAGACCGGGTTAATCGCGTTCATGAGCTCGGTGCTCGGCAGCGTCACCATGCCGGACGCGCCAGAGATGGCGTTGTACAAAGCCAGCAAAGCCGCGCTGAACTCAATGACCAACACCTTCGTGACGCAATTGGGCGAGAACAAACCCACCGTGCTCTCGATGCACCCGGGTTGGGTCCGTACGGCGATGGGCGGGGAAGGCGCGGATATCGACGTCGAGACCAGCGTGCATGGGATCGTTGAGCAGCTTGAGCGGTTTGCGGGGAAAGGTGGTCATCACTTCGTGAACTACAAGGGTGAGACGATTCCCTGGTGATTGCGACGTAAGTCGCGGCAGCGTGAGCTGTCGCGACTTGCCCGCGCCCGCCACAACACTCTAGAATCCGCCCTCGCCTCGCAGCACATTCGTTGCTGCGGCGACCCTGGATCAGCAGACAGGGCAACACTGAGCTGGCGACCTGAACCCACTTTCAGAGGAGCCGGCCAATGCCCGCGATCCGTACCTGGTTACAAAATCCCCTCGCCGTTTTCACGGCCAATGAGTTCGATGCTCGCGGCGGCCTGGTGATCGAAGGCGGGGTTATCGTTGAGATGCTCCCGCTGGGGCAACAGCCTGCACAGCCTTGCGATCACGTGTTCGATGCGCGCGAGCACGTCTTGCTGCCTGGCCTGATCAACACGCACCACCACTTCTATCAGACTCTGACCCGCGCCTGGGGCCCGGTAGTCAATCAGCCGCTATTCCCCTGGCTGAAAACCCTGTACCCGGTGTGGGCGCGGCTAACGCCGAAAAAACTCGCATTGGCCAGCAAGGTCGCCCTGACAGAGTTGCTGCTGTCAGGCTGTACCACCGCCGCCGACCATCATTATCTGTTTCCCCAGGGTCTGGAAGACGCCATCGATATCCAGGTGGAAAGCGTCCGCGAACTGGGTATGCGCGCGATGCTGACACGAGGCTCTATGACCCTGGGCGAGGCCGACGGAGGCCTGCCACCCCAGCAAACCGTCCAGCAGGGCCAGGTGATCCTCGATGACAGCGTGCGGTTGATCGAGACCTACCACGAGCGGGATGATGGCGCGCAGATCCAGATTGCGTTGGCGCCGTGCTCGCCGTTTTCCGTCACAACCGAGATCATGGCCGAAAGCGCGGCCTTGGCGGAGAAGCACGACGTGCGCCTGCACACGCATCTGGCCGAAACCCTGGACGAAGAGGACTTCTGCCTGCAGCGCTTCGGCCTGCGCACAGTGGATTACCTGGACAGCGTCGGTTGGCTTGGGCCTCGTACCTGGCTGGCCCACGGCATTCATTTCAACAGCGAAGAGATCACCCGACTCGGTCAGGCCGGCACCGGGGTCTGTCACTGCCCGAGTTCGAACATGCGCCTTGCGTCAGGCATCTGCCCCACGCTGGACCTGCTTGCCGCAGGCGCGCCGATCGGTCTGGGTGTCGACGGTTCTGCGTCAAATGATGCCTCGAACATGATGCTTGAAGCCAAGCAGGCGCTTTACATGCAGCGCTTGCGCTACGGGGCGGAAAAAATAACGCCGGAGCTGGCGTTAGGCTGGGCGATCAGGGGCTCGGCGCAATTGCTGGGCCGGCATGATATCGGCGAGTTGGCTGTGGGCAAGCAGGCTGATCTGGCGCTGTTCAAGCTGGACGAGTTGCGCTTCTCCGGCAGTCACGATCCGCTCTCGGCGCTGTTGCTGTGCGGCGCTGATCGCGCAGACCGGGTGATGATCAGCGGCAAATGGCGGGTGATTGAAGGTCAGGTAGAAGGGCTGGATCTGAGGGGATTGATTGCAGACCACCGGCAGGCTGCTGCGGAATTGATCAGGGCGTGATGCGCTGTGACAGCAGTGGGGAAGTGAAACTGCTGACTCCCCCACCGCTGGATTCAAGCCGAACCGGGGTTACAACCCCATCAAAGACAGCGCGATGAAGGTGGCAAACAGCACGAAATGCGTCATGCCTTCGATGGCGTTGGTCTCGCCGTCGTTGAGGTTGATGGCACAGACCAACAGGGTGACGAAGATCATCACGGTCTGCACTGGCGTCATCGCCATCTGGAACGCCTGGCCGCTGTAAAGCGCCATGCCTTCCATGACCGGCACGGTGAGGATCACCGTCGAAAGCGAAGCACCCAGGGCAATGTTGACCACTGACTGCATGCGGTTGGCCAGCGCGGCTCGCAGTGCGGTCAGGATCTCCGGCGCTGCCGAAATCGCCGCCACCAGAATCGCTGTCATCACCGGCGGCGCGCCGCTGCCTTCCAGGCCCAGATCGACGGTTTTCGACATGACCTCGGCCAACGCGCCAATCACCACCACGCCGAAGACCAGCGTAGCGATCGAGAGCGTCAGGTTGACGGGCTCGTGCGCTTCCTCTGCCTCACCCTTGCGGCGCTTCTTGTCCGGGTAGCTGTAGCTGAAAAAGTAACTGTGGGGCCCGACCTGCATACGCAGGAACAGCGCATAAAGCAAAATCATCGCGCCGATGGTGAAGGCCGAATACAGCTTCCACTTCCCTTCCGGGATGAATTCCGGCACGACCATCGACACCGCCATGGCCGTCAGAATCATCACGCTGTAAGACCGCGCGGAGTCATCGTTGTAGGACTGTTCACCGTGTTTGAGCCCGCCCATCAACGCGGCAAGACCCAGAATCCCGTTGATGTCGAGCATCACGGCCGAGTAGATGGTGTCGCGCACCAGCGTGGGTGACGGTTCGTTATTCATCATGATCGCCAGAATCACGACCTCAACCAGCACCGCCGACAACGTCAGGATCATCGTGCCGTAGGGATCACCGACCTTTTCCGCCAGCAACTCGGCGTGGTGAGCCACGCGCAGCGAGGCGCAGATGATGAAGCCCACCAGGGCGATGCCCGCGATCAGCGCGACGGTATTTCCGTTGCTGAGCAATGAGTGTTCGTAGAAGTACGCGAAAAAAGTCGCAATGACCGCCAGTAGAAGAAACTTTTCCTGCTTGAGAATCGTGCCCATCGCTGCCTTTTAGCCCCTTGCGACCCTGGCCGCACATCCATGAAGTGAAGTTTACTGAAGCGCTTGAGAGTGTGGATGTAAACAAAGGTTTCAAGACAGGTTAGCAGCGGGTCGCGACACATCGTCGCGCCGCCGCCTCAAATTGCCTTCACACTGGCTATGTTCAAGACATCCACGTACCGAGAAACACCTGCAAAAGCGGCCTATCGGTGCACGCGCCTGTGGCAATGGGAGCCAACGTACTGTGTGAACCGTCCGGTCAGGTTTTATTCAGCCCGCGCGCCTGACTCTGTAGAATGCCCGCCATTGCACCTTACGAGACAAAGCCCATGTACGACTGGTTGAACGCCCTGCCCAAGGCAGAACTGCACCTGCATCTGGAGGGCTCGCTGGAGCCGGAACTGTTATTCGCTCTGGCTGAGCGCAACAAGATCGCCCTGCCCTGGGCGGACGTCGAAACCCTGCGCAAGGCCTACGCCTTCAACAATCTGCAGGAGTTTCTCGACCTGTATTACCGCGGCGCCGACGTGCTGCGCACCGAGCAGGATTTCTACGACCTGACGTGGGCTTACCTGGAGCGCTGCAAGGCGCAGAACGTCATTCACACCGAACCGTTCTTCGACCCTCAGACCCACACCGACCGCGGTATCCCTTTTGAAGTCGTACTCAACGGCATCGCCGGCGCGTTGAAAGACGGCAAGGAAAAGCTCGGCATCGGCAGCGGCCTGATCCTCAGCTTCCTGCGCCACTTGAGCGAAGACGAAGCGCAGAAGACCCTCGACATGGCCCTGCCCTATCGCGACACCTTCGTGGCCGTCGGCCTGGACAGCTCGGAAATGGGCCACCCGCCGAGCAAGTTCAAGCGCGTCTTCGATCGCGCTCGCGGTGAAGGCTTCCTGACCGTTGCCCACGCAGGTGAGGAAGGTCCGCCGGAGTACATCTGGGAAGCACTGGATTTGCTGAAAATCCAGCGTATCGATCATGGCGTGCGCGCCATCGAGGACGAGCGCCTGATGCAGCGCATCATTGATGAGCAAATCCCCCTGACGGTCTGCCCGCTGTCCAACACCAAGCTCTGCGTTTTCGATCACATGGGTCAGCACAACATTCTCGACATGCTCGAGCGCGGCGTAAAAGTAACCGTCAACTCCGATGACCCGGCGTACTTCGGTGGCTACGTGACCGAGAACTTCCACGCACTGCATACCCACCTCGGCATGACCCAGGATCAGGCCAGGCGCCTGGCGCAGAACAGCCTCGACGCCCGCCTGATCAAGCCCTGATCAGCCACGCCCCTTGATCAGCAACAGCGTGTGGACATTCTGCGCCACACGCCACGCTGCCCTCTCGGGGCGTCACGCCGCCGAGGCGATCTTGCTGATTTCTCGCTGCCCATTGGAAGAGACCTGCAACGTGGAGGCCTCTTCCGTCGCCCGCAGCCAACCCAGCTGCATGAACAACTGCAACAGCCCAGCGCCCAAAGCGCCGCCCAGGTGCGGCCTGCTTTCATGGCAGTCGACACAGGCACAGACGGCCTCGCGTCGTCTGTGGGCCAGCGCGGGAATAAAGATACCCCGTTCGGCAAAGCGGGAAATACCGACACTGGTGACTTCCAGCCGGTGTTCGGATTGTTCGATCCAGCCTGCGCCCAACATCCTTAAATACAGCTCGGCACCCATTTCGCCGCCAAGATGATCCGCACAGACACTGGCGCGGCATAACGGCAGGGGCGGCAGCGGCTGCGCCATGCTGCGGCTGATCAGATCCGCGCTGACCATCGATGCACTGACCAGCGCCTGGACGGCGGTCCGGACTTCCGGCGCCGCGAGCCTGAAGTAGCGCTTGCGGGCTCGAACTTCGTGGCGCAGCAGTCCGCCGGCAGCAAGACGTGCCAGATGCGCACCGGCGGATGAAGTGGAAATACCCACAAGCGAAGCGACTTCATTAGCAGCCCGCGACGTTCCGTCCATCAATGCCCATACGATCGCGCTGCGTTTGGGGTCGGCGAGCAACGCAGCGATCTGGCTGATGCAAGGTACGTATTCCATGTCTTCACTCCCTGTTGAACATTATCTAAGCAGACCGGCGCCGGTGCGCAGGTCGAAGCGTGCCATTGGCGCAGTATCACGGGCGTAATCAGTCGAAAGCGCCGGGCGGTAGCTGATGAACCATCATCGGTGTTTAAGGTGAAAACGAATCTTGATTTAAATCACGTCACACGAACTCTGATCGCTGGAACTTGCGAGTGATACAGATAGCTGCGCCCGAGCGATACAGTTAGAAAAGTGAGGATTAAATCGGATCCATGACGGCGCTTAGTATAAGACCTGGAGTCGATCGGGGGATCAACTTGTCCGTTGCCTCGGCCTTTGTTTGTGGGCCGTATTGGCAAATGTTCAGCACAATCCGGCAACCGCTTCGCGGCGCAGATTCCGGCAGATAGCCGAAACCCCTTGAAGGACGGGCATTTGAGCGGGTAATGGCAGCCCACGAATTTGGCGCCAGGGCAATTGCCTACACCGGAAACTCCTGAGCCCTTCAAGAAAATAATCTGCACACAGGTGCGTCAGAAGTGAACTTCTCTCGTTCAAGCACGAAACTCAGTTAACAGTTTTTTATTCTCTGTAAGAACTTTCCAGTTCTGAAGTAGTAAACAACCGTATATAACCCACTCTTTTTCAACAGCCTGAACATGCTTGTACAGGCATACGTGAAACCTGGAGTAAATCGGCAACGCCTTCCCGTTGCCGACGAGCGTTAGATACGCACATCCGCGTGAGGAGTCTGCGCGTCCCGCTTCTGCTGCGCCCGGCGAGTGATCACTGCAAGCGTCACAGCCAGTACACCGCACAATGTAATGACGGTCGCCATCGGCACGGCCGTTCCGTCATGGAGTACGCCAACCAGTGCCGCAGCGCCCGCAGCGACACTGAATTGCAAACACCCCAGCAAGGCGGACGCGCTGCCTGCACGTTTGCCCTGTCCGCTCATTGCGCACGCTGAAGCGTTGGGGATGATGCAGCCCAGGCTGGCGATATAGATGAACAGGGGAATCAGCAGTGGCCACAGCTTTTCGGTGTGCAGGGAGGCGATGGTCAACAGCGCGAGGGCTGCAGCGTGATAGACCCAGACAGTCCGCGACAGCAACCACGCCGGCCCGTAGCGGCCAACCAGTCGTGCGTTCACCTGGGCGATGAGAATGAAGCCTGCAGCGTTGATGCCGAATAACCAGCCGTAGTGTTCTGCCGGGACGCCGTAGAGCTTGATGAAAACGAAAGGCGAGCCTGCAATGTAGGAGAACATCCCGGCCATCGCGATGCCCCCGGTGAGCGCGTGGCCCAGGAAGATCCGGTCGCCCAACAGATTCCAGTACGACCCTAATGCGCCCGAGAGCGGCAGTCGCGGGTGGCCGGCCGGCATGCTTTCCGGCAGGCCCCTGAATACCGCCACCGCGGTGAGTGCGCTGAAACCGGTCAAGGTCAGGAAGATAGCCTGCCACCCCACCACGTTGACCAGCAACCCGCCCAGCATCGGGGCAAGGATCGGCGCCAGCCCCATGACCAGCATCAGTTGCGAGAACACCTTGGCCGAGTCGACCGGTGAGCATTTGTCGCTGACGATCGCCCGCGACAGCACCATGCCGGCACATCCGCCCAACGCCTGTACAAAACGGGCAGCAATCAGCCATTCAAGAGAAGGCGCCAGGGCGCACGCCAGCGATGCAAGCGTGAACAAGCCGACGCCAAACAACAGCGGGATCCGACGACCGAAGCGATCGGCGATCGGGCCGTAGGCGAGTTGGCCGATGCTCAGGCCGAGGAAATAAGAGGCCAGGGTCAGCTGAACGTGTTTCTCGTCCGTGCCGAATGCCAAAGCGATGGCCGGGAAACCTGGCAGGTAAAAGTCGATGGCCAATGGGCCGAAGGCGCTGAGTGCGCCGAGGATCAGAATCGTTCTGAGGTTCATCAATCTTCCTAAACGTTTTTGCGCAGCGCGACAGTTTAACAACCTTGAATCTGCGCGGCCCGCTCACAGGAAAATTACCGGAAGTTTTTTCAAGACATCGTTCCAGGGCAAAAAAGGTGGAACTTATTGCGCGCGACCGAGCATCGGTTAATGGATTTCCTACAGCGTTTTTACCAATAACTCACAGAAGCGCTTCTAAACTTTTCCCAAGCAGTGAGGAAATCAAAATGAATGCGCGATGGGTTGTGCTGTGGTGCGTTGTCGTTATCGCCGGATGTCAGTCTACCCACGACCAGCTGTTGGCCGAAGGTTACCCACCGGCATTCGCTGACGGTTTTCAGGATGGCTGCGGGAGCGGGCGGCAATCCATCGATGTCATCAAAGGACAATTCAAGAAGGACGTGCCGCGCTATTTGCGTGACACGCTGTATGCACAAGGCTGGTCGGACGGATTTCGCCAGTGCCAGGCCCAACTGGCCAACAGCAATGTCCAGGATCAGGGCCGCGACAGCATATGGAATGACCGCGACCGCGACTGGGACCACCAGAAAACCCAGGACGCCGCCAAGGCCTACCGCTCCCATTGAACTGCCTGCCGCTGCCGGATAACGGATGAAACTATCGGGGACCCACCATGGCCCAATGTGACTAAGCCATGAACAGGAGCCCCGCCATGAGTCGCGCCTTCGTCAACGAAGACAACGCCGCCGCGCAAATCGACCCGCCGGTTGAACGGCAGATCAGCGCCCAGACCAATTACGTCACCCAGCGCGGCCTTGATCAATTGCACGATCAGGTTGAGCAGCTGCAAGCCCAATACAGCGAACACAACGCCCAAGGCGATGAAGGCGACAAACAGCGCATGGCCGAAATCGAACGCGACCTGCGTTATTTCAACCAGCGCCTGCAGAGCGCTCAAGTGGTCAGCAGCACGTCGGATGACAAGGTTCAGATTGGCAGCTGGGTGACATTTGCCGACGAGGAAAACGTTGAACAGAGAATGCAGTTGGTCGGTGAGGATCAAGCCGATGCGGGCAGCCAGTTGATCAACTGGGCGTCACCGCTGGGTAAAGCATTGCTGGGCGCCAAAGTCGGGGACGAAGTCACCTGGAAGCGGCCGGTCGGCGATGCCGTGATCGAGGTGGTACGGATCGAAGCCGGCGACTGACGTCATCGACTCACCATCAGCCAGACACAAAAAACGGAGCCCGAGGGCTCCGTTTTTTTGTGACACCAACCCGGATCAGGCCAGCTTCTTGTGACGCACGCGGTGCGGCTGAGCGGCTGCGTCGCCGAGGCGTTTCTTGCGATCGGCTTCGTACTCGGTGTAGTTGCCTTCGAAGAACACGGCTTGGGAATCGTCTTCGTACGCGAGGATGTGAGTCGCAACGCGGTCAAGGAACCACCGATCGTGAGAGATCACAATGGCGGCGCCCGGGAAGTCCAGCAGCGCTTCTTCGAGGGAACGCAGGGTTTCAACGTCGAGGTCGTTTGACGGTTCGTCCAGCAGCAGGACGTTGCCACCCTCCTTCAACGTCAGCGCCAGGTGCAGACGACCGCGCTCACCGCCAGACAGATCCTTCACGAACTTCTGCTGATCGCCGCCCTTGAAGTTGAAACGGCCGACATAGGTGCGCGACGGGATTTCGTAGTTGCCGATCTTGATCTGATCGGAGCCATCGGAAATCTGCGCGAACACGGTCTTGCTGCCGTCCAGGTCGTCGCGGCTCTGATCGACGCACGCCAGCTGCACGGTTTCGCCGACTTCGATGGAGCCGGAGTCCGGTTGTTCCTTGCCCATCAGCATGCGGAACAGTGTCGACTTACCGGCACCGTTACCGCCGATTACACCCACGATGGCGCCTTTGGGCATGGAGAACGACAGGTTGTCGATCAGCACGCGATCGCCGTAGCCCTTGGTGACGTTCTTGAATTCGATGACTTTGTCGCCCAGACGCGGACCGGCCGGGATGTAGATCTCGTTGGTCTCGCTGCGCTTCTGGAATTCCTGGGACTGAAGCTCTTCGAAGCGTTGCAGACGAGCCTTGGATTTCGACTGACGCGCCTTGGCACCTTTTCGGACCCACTCGAGCTCTTCTTTCATGGCCTTTTCATGGGCCGACTGCTGCTTGGATTCGGCGGCTAGGCGGTCGGACTTGGCTTCAAGCCAGCCCGAGTAGTTGCCCTCATACGGGATGCCCGCGCCGCGGTCGAGTTCCAGAATCCAGCCCGCGACGTTGTCGAGGAAGTACCGGTCGTGGGTGATCGCAACCACGGTGCCCGGGAAATCGTGCAGGAAATGCTCGAGCCAGGCGACGGAATCGGCGTCCAGGTGGTTGGTCGGTTCATCGAGCAGCAGCATGTCGGGGGCGGACAGCAACAGGCGGCACAGGGCCACGCGGCGCTTCTCACCACCGGACAGGTGTTCGACCTTGGCGTCCCAGGCCGGCAGACGCAACGCATCGGCGGCGACTTCCAGCTGGCGCTCCAGGTTGTGGCCATCGCTGGCTTGCAGGATCGACTCAAGCTTGGCCTGTTCGGCCGCCAGCTTGTCGAAATCGGCGTCCGGCTCCGCGTAAGCGGCATAGACTTCGTCCAGACGGGTTTGAGCGTCCTTGATCACGCTGACCGCTTCCTCGACCACTTCACGCACCGTCTTGGTCGGGTCGAGCTGCGGCTCTTGCGGCAGGTAGCCGATGTTCAGCTCAGGCATCGGGCGCGCTTCACCGTCAAACTCGGTGTCGACGCCGGCCATGATTTTCAGCAGCGTGGATTTACCCGAACCGTTCAGGCCGAGGACGCCGATCTTGGCGCCGGGGAAAAACGAGAGGGAGATGTTTTTCAGGATTTCCCGCTTCGGCGGAACAACTTTGCTCAGCCGATGCATGGTAAAGACGTATTGAGCCATGGAATGAAAACCTGGAATGAGACTGTGAATAAAGGCGCGAGCTTAGTGCTGCGTCGCAAAAAATGCGTTTATCTTCGCGCCGCAACTTGCCGTAGCGCGATTCCGGGCCTTGAATTGATCAGAGCCAAACCGGCGCGGCGGGGACAAACTTCCGAGGACCGGTATTAAAGCTGGAGCAATGCTTGCAGGTCATTTGAAGCATGCAAGCACTCCGTGCAGAAACCGGCGCGTCGCGCGTGGCGCAAAGCTACCCGAATGCACGCAACAGGGCAAACCGTCCGGCCCAATAGCGCTGGCACTTTGCCACAGCTCGGTGGCATGCTAGCCGCCTTTTGCGCACCGGGCTTATAGTGCGTTTCGCACATGCTGATTCAGTCCAGTAGTCAGGATCACAGTTTGCTCAAACCGACCCCCATCTCACCCCTGCGCCCATCCGATAGCGCAACGACTGTGCCTTTGAGAGGCGTGCTCAGAGGTGCGCTCGCGGTGCTGGTCCTGATGATGCTGATGCTGTTGTTATGGCAGATGGTCGAGCAGTTCCAGCAGTCTCAGGAACGTCAGCACAAGCGCAGCATTGACTACAGCGTTCAGCTCGCCGACCGGTTGAGCCTGAACATGGCCCTGGACGCGCAAGTGGCACTGAATGTGCTCGACGCAGCACACGACGCGTCGCAACCCGCAGACGAATCAGGGACAGTGCTGGCCAGCCTGCGTCAGTCCATGCCATCCGTGAAAAGCCTGATCTGGCTCGACAGCAACGGGAATGTCAGCGCCGACAGCGACGGCGAGACCCGTGACGTTGGCTTTTTGACACAGATGCATTCGGTCATCCAGGGTCACCCGTACTTTTATGCCAATGACCCAAGCGCCTCGACGTTCTATCTGTTCATCCGTCAGCCCGGCACCGGCGATGAACGCTACTGGGCGCTGCGACTGAGGCCCGACACGCTGAAATCCCTGACCCGCCAGAGCGATCTGGATTACCAGCCCGTCTGGCTGCTGGAAGATATCAGCAGTCACCGCCCCCTTTACAAAAACCTGCCAGACGCCGATCTGTCCGCCGACAGCGAGTTACAGACCGTCCATCTGCAACCGCTGCCCCATAGCGACTGGCAACTGCGCGGCCTGTTCGACCTGCAGAAAGCCCGCCAGACGCAGCTCTTTCCGCTGATCGGCAAATGCCTGCTCGCCCTGCTCTGTTCCATCATTCCATTGTTTGCGCTGCGCAGCCTGCGCCGTCGTCAACTCCAGCTGCATCAAAGCCGTCGCCGCTACAAAGACATTTTTGAAGGCACCGGCGTCGCGCTGTGCGTGCTGGACCTCTCCGGTCTCCCGGCCTATCTAAAGCACTTGCAAGTGAACACCAGCGAAGACCTAAACGGGCGCCTGATCAGCCAACCTGAGCAAATCGCCGACCTGCTTCAGCAGTTGCGCATCACTGAGGTCAATCAGGTCGCCGCTCAACTGTTGCGCGCCGAATCGGCACAGCATGTCTGGCAGCAACTGATTGAAGGTTGCCCCCGCGCCAGAAACGGCATCGGCCTGCAGATACTCCAGGCCGTCCTGGACGGGCAACGTCAGCTGGAACTTGAAATCCTGCTACCGGGCGCCCAAGGCAGTGACCAGCATCTCTGGCTGGTCATGCGGCTACCGGAGCAACTCGAAGACTTGAATGCCGTCATCCTCAGCATCAGCGATTTCACCAAGCGCAAGCAGGCCGAGCTGTCGCTACAGGAGCGGGAACAGTTCTGGTCGGATGTGGTGCGTACCGTTCCGGACTACCTATGCGTTCTGGATGCGGTAACGCGGCGGATCATTTACAGCAACCATAGCCTGGGCGTGGCGTTGGGCTATGAGCTGGCCGAGCTGGACGAGATGGGCGAGCATTTCTGGGAAACGCTGCTGCACCCGGACGATGTCGGTGCGTATGAGCAGTTGCGCGTTGTACGCACTGAACATGGCCGAAGCGACCTGATCCAGTGCCAGTTGCGGTTCCGCGCCCGACACGGCGACTGGCGGCGTTTCGACATCCGCGAACAGGCGCTGGCGGCCGACAACGACGGCCAGGTCAGGCGCATAGTGGGCGTCGCCAAGGACATCACTGAGCAGGTGGAAGCCAGCCAGTCCCTGCGTGAGAGCGAACAGCGATACCGGATGCTGGCAGAGAGCATCAGCGACGTCATTTTTTCCACCGATCGCCAACTGCAGACCAACTACTTCAGCCCGTCGGTCAATACGGTGCTGGGCTATAGCGCCGAGTGGATTCTGCAGAACGGCTGGAAAGCGATCATCGCCAACCCTCAGCAGCTCAGCGGCTTGCACGCGCTGATGCAGCGGATCAGTAAGGCGTTGAACAAGCCCGAAGCGCTGGCGGACCTGCGCAGCGAGATCACCACTCAATTATTCCTGTTCGATTGCCTGCGCGCGGATGGTCGCAAGATTCCCGTGGAGCTGCGTCTGGTTCTGGTGTGGGATGAGTCCGGGGCGTTCGAGGGCATACTCGGCGTGGGACGGGATGTCGGTCAGCAGCGACGCGCCGAAAAAGACCTGCGCATGGCGGCCACGGTATTCGAGCACTCGACCTCGGCCATTCTGATCACCGACCCTGCGGGCTATATCGTGCAGGCCAACGACGCCTTTACCCGGGTCAGTGGCTACGCCGTGTCGCAAGTGCTGGACCAGTTGCCGATGATGCTGACCGTCGAGAATCAGCAGGCAGCGCATCTGGGCTACATCCTCAAACAGCTGAGCCAGCGCGGTAGCTGGGAGGGAGAGTTGTGGCTCAAGCGTCGCGACGGTGAGCACTACCCGGCCTGGGTCGGAATTACCGCCGTGCTCGACGACGAAGGCGATCTGGCCAGCTACGTGTGCTTCTTCAGCGACATCAGCGAGCGCAAGGCCAGCGAACAGCGCATTCATCGTTTGGCTTATTACGACGCACTGACCCATCTGCCCAACCGCACGTTATTCCAGGACCGTCTGCACAGCGCGTTGCAACACGCCGAGCGTCAACACACGTGGGTGGTGTTGATGTTCCTCGACCTCGACCGCTTCAAGCCGATCAACGACTCGTTGGGCCATGCCGCCGGCGATCGCATGCTCAAGGAAATGGCCTTGCGCCTGCTCGGGTGCGTCGACGAGGACGACACCGTTGCGCGCATGGGCGGCGACGAATTCACGCTGCTGCTGCAACCCCGCCCCACCCAGCAGGCGGCGCTGAACCAGGCAATTCATGTGGCCGAACAGATCCTTGCCAGTCTGGTGAAACCCTTCGTGCTGGAAGGCCGCGAGTTTTTCGTCACGGCGAGTATCGGCATCGCGCTCAGCCCGCAGGACGGCAACGAACTGAGCCAGTTGATGAAGAACGCCGACACGGCGATGTACCACGCCAAGGAACGCGGCAAGAACAACTTTCAGTTTTATCAAGCCGACATGAACGCCAGCGCCCTTGAGCGCCTGGAGCTGGAAAGCGACCTGCGCCATGCCTTGGAGCAGGGCGAGTTCACCCTGTATTACCAGCCGCAATTCAGTGGCGACGGCAAACGTCTGACCGGCGCCGAAGCTTTGCTGCGCTGGCGTCATCCGCGTCGTGGCCTGGTGCCTCCCGTGGAGTTCATCCCGGTGCTCGAAGAGCTCGGTCTGGTGGTCGAAGTCGGCGAATGGGTACTCCGGGAAGCTTGCCGCCAGTTGCGCGAGTGGCATCTGGCGCGGGTTCGCGTACCGAAGGTGTCGGTGAACATTTCTGCACGGCAGTTTTCGGACGGGCAGTTGGGTACGCGCATCGCCGGTATCCTCCAGGAAATCGGCCTGCCGCCCGCGTGCCTCGAACTTGAACTGACTGAAAGCATCCTGATGCGTGAGGTGAGCGAAGCCATGCAGATTCTGGCGGGGCTCAAGCGGCTGGGCCTGAGCATTGCGGTCGATGACTTCGGCACCGGCTACTCGTCGCTGAATTACCTGAAGCAATTCCCCATCGACGTGCTGAAGATTGACCGTACGTTCGTTGATGGCCTGCCGTCCGGCGAACAGGACGCGCAGATCGCCCGGGCGATCATCGCCATGGCCCACAGCCTCAATCTGTCGGTGATTGCCGAGGGCGTCGAGACCCACGAGCAGCTGGAGTTTCTGCGCGAACACGGCTGCGACGAAGTCCAGGGCTACCTCTTCGGCCGCCCCATGCCGGCGACACGGTTCGAGGCGCAGTTCAGCAACGACGCGCTGTTTATGCTGGATTGAAAGAGCACCGCTCCCTCTGTAGGAGTGTGGCTTGTCCCGCGATCGGCGGGGAACCCGTCGCAAACCCGGTAAATGAGGTGTTTCAGATTCAACGGGGTACCGGATCTGGTGCCGGTTCCCGGCACATCGCGGGACAAGCCACGCTCCTACAGATGCTGCGTCAGTCTGGATGAAAACCGCTCGTACCGGACATGACCCGCTTTCATATGCCAGATAAAACCCGATGGGTTAGAATGCCCCCCTTTTCTACTGCCCGATCCCCGAGGACCGCCATGTTCAGCCGCAATTTGACCATCGCCAAGTACGACTCCGACCTGTACGCCGCCATGGAACAGGAAGCCAAGCGTCAGGAAGATCACATCGAGCTGATCGCCTCGGAGAACTACACCAGCCCGGCCGTCATGGAGGCCCAGGGCTCGGTCCTCACCAACAAATACGCTGAAGGCTACCCAGGCAAGCGTTACTACGGTGGCTGTGAGTACGTCGACATCGTCGAGCAACTGGCCATCGATCGCGCCAAGCAACTGTTCGGCGCCGATTACGCCAACGTCCAGCCACACGCCGGCTCCCAGGCCAACAGCGCGGTGTACCTGGCGCTGCTCAATGCTGGCGACACCATTCTGGGCATGAGCCTGGCCCACGGCGGTCACCTGACCCACGGCGCCAGCGTTTCTTCCTCGGGCAAGCTCTATAACGCCGTTCAGTACGGCATCGACGGCAATGGCCTGATCGACTACGACGAAGTCGAGCGTCTGGCGGTCGAGCACAAACCGAAGATGATCATTGCCGGTTTCTCCGCCTACTCGCAAATTCTCGACTTCCCGCGCTTCCGCGCCATCGCTGACAAGGTCGGCGCTTACCTGTTCGTCGACATGGCCCACGTGGCCGGTCTGGTCGCTGCAGGCGTGTACCCGAACCCGGTGCCGTTCGCTGACGTCGTCACCACCACCACCCACAAGACCCTGCGCGGCCCACGCGGCGGCCTGATCCTGGCGCGCGCCAACGCCGAGATCGAGAAGAAGCTGAACTCCGCTGTCTTCCCGGGTGGTCAGGGCGGTCCTCTGGAGCACGTCATCGCGGCCAAGGCGATCTGCTTCAAGGAAGCGCTGCAGCCTGAGTTCAAGACCTACCAGGAACAAGTGGTGAAAAACGCCAAGGCCATGGCCGGCGTGTTCATCGAGCGCGGTTTCGACGTGGTGTCCGGCGGTACTGAAAACCACCTGTTCCTGCTGTCGCTGATCAAGCAGGACATCTCCGGTAAAGACGCCGACGCCGCACTGGGCAAAGCGTTCATCACCGTGAACAAGAACTCGGTGCCCAACGATCCACGCTCCCCGTTCGTCACCTCCGGCCTGCGCTTCGGCACACCGGCCGTGACCACGCGCGGCTTCAAGGAAGCAGAGTGCAAGGAACTGGCTGGCTGGATCTGCGACATCCTGGCCGACCTGAACAACGAAGCGGTGATCAACGCCGTTCGCGAGAAGGTCCAGGCCATCTGCGCCAAGCTGCCGGTTTACGGCGCTTGATCTGACGCAGTAGCGCTGCATGAAAAAGCCCGGCTTGTTAGCCGGGCTTTTTGTTGGGAAAGGCTCCTCCCATGTACTCCTGACTGAAGCGGATAGGATAAAGATCATCGGAAATCAGGATAAAAGTTTCGATGATTTTTCAATCAAGAACTGGCTATGCGCGTCCCTGCTTTAGACGCAGGTAGAGCACGGTCATTGCAGAAAGAAGAACTATCGCCGAATAGAAGAAAAATTTGATCCAAAACCGAAAGTGGCCAGGAAGCTTCTGAAGCTTGTACAGGGGAATGACTTCCTGCTTTTTAAATGCTCCCGGCATGATCAAGATCATCGTAATGAACGACTCGCGCATTCTTCGGCCCAGCCAAGTATTACCGTAATAGTCTGCATGTAAGCCGATCATTTCGATGTCGGAAAGATGATCTTCAATGCGTTCCATGTATTTCAAGAAAAAAATATGAGACGAGACCAAGTGGATGAAGATCAAAACAAACTCTATCAGCGTCAACCAGACAGCTACGTCGTAAGAGATCAGGGTATCCATTCGTAGACCGTCTCCCCAAATGACTCACCGGCTATTTCGCACAGGGCACCGCCTGCATAAGCGAAAGTACCGCCGGCAATAATCCCGCAACCTAATGCAGCCGTATATCCCAGTGCGATATAGATTCGGATGTATGACCGTCAGATTACGGACTCTTGTGACACCTTTATCAAGTAGCCCAACAGGGCGAGGCAGAAACCATTGATGTAAAGAAAAACATAGATCCCCCATATGCAGCGCTTCAGGCGAAGGGAAATACGCTTGTGAGCGTCTTTAGCCGTATCGCCTCGCCGGTACATGGCGTTTGGGAAGGTAATAACCATCATTACCATATTGAATCTCATGTGCCTGCCTATAAACCCGCCTTGCCAGATATTTCGGAAGTCCCTGATGCACCTGCAGTCAGATAATTGGTGTTCGAGATACTCTATGTTTCTGTAGGTAAACCACGCCATTAGTACGATGTTGATCCACATCGAAAAACATAGGATAAGACTCGATATGCCCAAGGCTATGGAATGCATTACGGAATCCACTCGTAGATTAGCTCTCCCTGATATTTCCCGATGCTTTCACCTATCAGCCCCCCAGCGTATCCCCCTAGTGCGCTGGTTGCGATGCCGCACCCAAGCGCACCGACCCCTCCTGTCAAAGCTCCCATCACGACGATGCAGATTGGAGTGAGTGTTGAGGCTCCTAAGGAGCCACCTACAATCCCTCCGGCAACGCCATAAATAAATTTTCCGCTTTCTGTATATTTGGCTCTTGTGCACGTTTCCGTCCTGCCCACAGAGCAAGCTTCCTTGACCTCAAGGCCCGCTGAAATTGCGTTCAGCCCAATGCCCACTGGCGTCCCATGCTTCAACAACTTCGCCACCTTGGCGATCTTCGCAATTCGCGCGGCGTACCCCTGTATCTCGCCGGTGTGCAGGTAACTTTTAGTCGATAACCCCAGCATCTTTTTCAGTGGGCCTTTTTTAGTCAACCCAGTGCCCCAGCGAGCTACGCCCTCCAGCTGTACGTCGAGCTTTGCAAACAGCACCCGCCGCTGGTTGATGAACTCCTGCCGGGCGATGGGCGTGCCGCGTGCCAGCGACAGCTTGTACAACCGCTCTATTTCTTCAAGGGTTTTCTGCACGCCATTGAGGTGCTTACTCCAGCTGCCTGTGGCGGCGCCGATACCCAGCGACCCGTAACTGAGCATGTTCTGCATCAGGTCGTAGTTCTTGATCAGTTCGCTGCCCGAGCCCTGCACCTGACGATGGACATTTCGCTGTCTATAGCCGCCCCATTTTCAGACGCAAGCAGATCAGGCCGAGTGCACCGAGAAGAACTAACGCTGAATAGAAGAAAAACTTGATCCAAAACCGAAAGTGCCGTGGAAGCTTCTGAAGCTTGTACGGGGGAATGACTTCCTGCTTTTTAAATACTCCCGGCATAATAAAGATCATGGTTATAAACGACTCGCGCATTCTTCGTCCCAGCCATGTGTCACCGTAATAATCTGCATGCAGGCCGATCATTTCGATATCAGAAAGATAATCTTCAATGCGCTCCATGTATTTCAGGAAAAAGATATGAGACGACACTATATGAATGAAGGCTAAAACGAAATCCATAAACCCCAACCAGACAGCTACGTCGTAAGGCATCAAGGTGTCCATTCGTAGACCGTCTCGCCAAGCGACTCACCGAGTATTTCGCCCAAGGCACCGCCCGCATAAGCGAAAGCCCCGCCAGCAATAATCCCGCAACCTAATGCAGCCAGCCCCAAAGTAGGCGCAGCAAACACTGCCACGCACACCGCCGATCCGGCTACTGCCCCTGCCTCCCCGCCGATAAAGCCGAACGCTACGCCACCCGCTAACTTTGATCCTTCAACATAATGAGCCCGTCGACATACTTCCTCTCGCCCGGTCGCGCAAGCTTCCTTAATCTCCAGCGCAGTTGATGCCACGTTCAAACCAATCCCAACCGCCGTCCCATGCTTCAACAACTTCGCCACCTTGGCGACTTTCGCAATTCGTGCGGCGTGGCCCTGTATCTCCCCAGTACGCAGGTAACTTTTGGTCGATAACCCCATCATCTTTTTCAGTGGGCCTTTTTTAGTCAACCCAGTCCCCCAGCGGGCGATACCTTCCAGCTGAACATCCAGCCTGGCAAACAGCACGCGCCGCTGGTTGATGAACTCCTGCCGGGCGATGGGCGTGCCGCGTGCCAGCGACAGCTTGTACAACCGCTCTATTTCTTCAAGGGTTTTCTGCACGCCATTGAGGTGCTTGCTCCAGCTGCCTGTGGCGGCGCCGATACCCAGCGACCCGTAACTGAGCATGTTCTGCATCAGGTCGTAGTTCTTGATCAGTTCGCTGCCCGAGCCCTGCACCTGACGATGGACGTTTCGCGCCAAAGTCATTAGCTCGGTTTCCTCAGCCGTGAGGCTGCCCATCGAACCGTCGCTGACAATTACCAGCTGGCCCGGCATAACCACCACATTGCGAATGTGCGCATTCAGCACATCAAATTTTGCGCTGCCGCCGACCCGAGCCTTGGCGTGAAATAGGTTTGTATGCGGTCATTGATGAACACGTAGGGCTTGGACATGAGGCTGCCCGTCCTTGCTTGACTTCAGATCCAGCAAGGATAGGGACGGGATGTGGGGTTTAGAAGCGCAAGGAGGGGGTTGAAAGTACGATTCGGAACGGTCCTACGCAGGCGGCATAGCTCGTCTTACGGACCATTCCCGCACGCGATACTTAATCTGCAGCGACGCCTGCGAAGCCGGCCCGGATCTTCTCCTCCGGCAGTTCGTCGGCAATGAACACAATCACGCTTTCGCGCTTCTCGCCTTCGCCCCACTCCACGTCAAAGTCAAATCCATACAGCTTCAACACGCCTTGAAACACCAGTTTGCGGTCCTCGCCTGCGATGTTCAGCACGCCTTTGTAGCGCAGCAGTTGTTTGCCGTGCTCCTCCAGCAGATCGTTCATGAAGGTGCTGAGCTTGTCGATATCCAGCGGCTGGTCACTGCGCAGGACAAGGCTGCTGATGCGGTCGATGGAGCGGCCTGCCGGGGCCGCCGGGCGCAGGGTCATCCCGCCGATGTCGGCGTTGAGGTTGAAGCCGCGCACATCCAGCAGTTCGGCGAGGTCGATCTTGCCGTGCTCGACCACGCGTATCGGCGCGCGGCGGTTGATGCGAGTTAGCCGTTCGCTTAACGCTTTGAAGGTAGCTTCATCCACCAGATCGGTCTTGCTCACCAGCAGACGATCTGCGAAGCCGATCTGCGCCTGAGCGATGGTCTGTTCCAGGTGCGTGTCGGCGTGGGCCGCGTCAACCAGCGTGATGATGCCGTCGAGGATGTATCGCTCGCGCAGCTCCTCATCGATGAAGAAGGTCTGCGCCACCGGTGCCGGGTCTGCCAGCCCGGTGCACTCGATGACCAGGCGATCGAACGCGATCTCGCCACTGTCGAGGCGCTCCAGCAGCAGATACAACGCTTTGGTGAGGTCGGTGTGAATGGTGCAGCAGACGCAGCCGTTGGACAGGGTCATGACCTGCACGGGCTCATCGCCCAGCAGCTGGGTGTCTACGCCGGCGTCACTGAATTCGTTCTCGATCACGGCGATTTTCAGGCCGTGCTCTTCCTTGAGCAGATGGCGCAGCAAGGTGGTTTTGCCGGCGCCGAGAAAGCCGCTGAGGATTGTGACGGGGATTGGGTGCGAAGCGGTCATGGGTTCTCCTGACATGTCACTGCTCAGACTGTGGGAGCGCGCTTGCCCGCGAATGCGATCTGTCTGCACCCTCTTCGGAAACAGTTGAAATGCCTTCGCGGGCAAGCGCGCTCCTACAAGGTGGAACGGCTGCCGGTGGAACTGGCAGACGCGAACGCGCCACGACTGGCGTGGCGCGTTGTTGAAACGGCGTTGCAGGAATCAATCCGTTAACAGCACTTGGGCCCGCCCTTCCCGCCGTAACGTGCGTCCTGGCGTTCCCGGAAGAACGCTTCGTAGGACATCACCGGCTTGTCCGGGTGGGTCTTCTGCATATGCTCAACGTAGTTGTCGTAATCCGGCATGCCCACCATGAGGCGAGCGGCCTGACCGAGATACTTACCCAGGCGACTCAGATCGTTGAACATACACAGCTCCTCGCGTTACAGCGCACTCAATGGGTTTCCGGGAAGGCCTGGAATGGCGATTCCTTGTCGGTACGCTCTTTCTTGACCCACGCCGCACGACCGACCTTCAGCGCATAGAACAGAATGCTCAGGACCACGAACAGGAACAGCGTGGTCAGGGTGGCGTTGGTGTAGGCGTTGAAGATCACGTGCTGCATCTGGTCCATGGTCTTGGCCGGGGCCAGCACCTGGCCGGCATCTGCCGCCGTGCTGTACTTCTTCGCGAGTGCCAGGAAGCCTACCGCAGGGCTCGGGTCGAACAGCTTGATGAAACCTGCCGTCACGGTGCAGATCAGCAGCCATGAAGCCGGCAGGATGGTGACCCAGACGTACTGCTGACGCTTCATCTTGATCAGCACAACGGTCGCCAGCATCAGCGCGATGCCCGCCAGCATTTGGTTGGAGATACCGAACAGCGGCCACAACGTGTTGATCCCGCCCAGCGGATCGATCACGCCCTGATACAGCAGATACCCCCACAGCGCGACGCAGCCACCGGTGCCGATGGCGTTGGCGGTCCAGGACTCGGTGCGTTTCAGCGCAGGCACGAAACTGCCCAGCAGGTCCTGCAGCATGAAGCGGCCGGCACGGGTACCGGCATCGACTGCCGTCAGGATGAACAGCGCTTCAAACAGAATCGCGAAGTGGTACCAGAACGCCATGGTGTTCTGACCCGGGAACGCCTGGTGCAGGATCTGCGCGATACCCACTGCCAGCGTCGGTGCGCCGCCGGCACGGGCCAGCACGGTATTTTCGCCGATGTCCTTCGCCACAGCGGTCAATTGATCCGGCGTGATGAGGAAGCCCCAGCTGCTGACCATCTGCGCGACTGAAGCGACGTCCGAGCCGACGATGGCCGCAGGGCTGTTCATCGCGAAGTACACGCCTGGCTCGATGACCGAAGCCGCCACCATGGCCATGATCGCCACGAACGATTCCATCAGCATGCCGCCGTAACCGATGTAACGGGCGTTGACTTCGTTATCCAGCAGTTTCGGCGTGGTGCCCGAGGAAATCAGCGCGTGGAAACCGGAGACGGCGCCACAGGCGATGGTAATGAACAGGAATGGGAACAGGGTGCCTTTCCAGACCGGACCGGTGCCGTCGGTGAACTGCGTCAGCGCAGGCATTTTCAGTTCAGGCGCGAGAATAAGGATGCCGATCGCCAGCGCGATAATGGTGCCGATTTTCAGGAAAGTGGACAGGTAGTCGCGAGGCGCCAGTACCAGCCAGACCGGCAGCATCGCTGCAACAAAACCGTAGCCGACCAGCATCCAGGTAATCTGCACGCCGGTGAAGGTGAACATCGGCGCCCACTCAGGACTCGCTGCCACAAGGCCACCGACCCAGATCGACAGCAGCAACAGCACGACGCCCACCACCGAGATCTCGCCGATACGGCCCGGGCGGATGAAGCGCATGTAGATGCCCATGAACATCGCGATCGGAATCGTCGCCATGACCGTGAACATGCCCCATGGGCTCTCGGCCAGTGCCTTGACGACAATCAGCGCCAGCACCGCGAGGATGATGATCATGATCAGGAAGCAGCCGAACAACGCGATGGTGCCGGGAATGCGGCCCATTTCTTCGCGGACCATGTCGCCCAGGGAGCGACCGTTACGGCGCGTCGAAAGGAACAGGATCATGAAGTCCTGAACCGCACCCGCGAGCACGACACCGGCGATCAGCCACAGCGTACCGGGCAGATAGCCCATCTGCGCGGCGAGCACAGGACCGACCAGCGGACCGGCGCCGGCAATGGCAGCGAAGTGGTGACCGAAGAGAATGTGTTTATTGGTGGGAACGTAGTCGAGCCCGTCGTTCTTGAGCACCGCGGGGGTGGCCCGGGTCGGGTCGAGTTGCATGACCTTGGTGGCGATGAACAGGCTGTAGTAGCGATAAGCGACCAGATAAATGGCCACCGCGGCGACCACAATCCAGAGTGCATTGATCGCCTCCCCGCGACGCAATGCAACCACTCCCAGCGCCCAGGCCCCAAGGATCGCAACCATCAGCCAGGGCACGTGGCGCAGCAGACCATTATTGTTTTTCATTTTTTTTGTTTCCAACTGAGTGGACTTATTTTTGTTCAGCAAGCGGAGTTTAGCGCCGCCGGAGCGAAAGGCTACCCCCACGATGGTCTAGCGCGATATTTGTCCTATAGTCAACGCAGCGGGCGCTTCAGGCGCTGAAGGAGTAGTTGCGTAATGACTGATAACCACACAGAACGTCGTCGCTTCAAACGCGTTGCATTCGACGCGAAAACAAAGCTCAACCAGGGCGACAAGACCTGGACAGTGCAGCTGATCGACCTGTCGCTCAAGGGGCTGCTAATTGAAAAGCCGTCACCGTGGGAGGGTGACCCCGACGAGCGCTTCATGGTCGACATTGAGTTGCAGGACGGCATCGACGTCGTGATGGAGGTGCAGCTGACCCATGATGATCACAATCACCTGGGATTTGTCTGCAAGCACATCGAGCTCGATTCAGTGACGCACCTGCGTCGACTGATCGAACTCAACCTTGCCGATCACGATGAACTGGAGCGCGAGCTCGGGGCACTGATACACATATAGGCCGCGCCGCCCTATTCGAACAAGGCGTCCAACGCTTGATCGAGGCGAGTCACGCCAATCACTGTCAGGCCCGGTGGCGACTCTTTCGGGGCGTTGCCCTTGGGCACGATGGCCCGTTTGAAGCCGTGCTTGGCCGCTTCCTTGAGTCGCTCCTGACCGCTGGGCACGGGGCGCACTTCGCCGGACAATCCCACTTCACCGAACACCAGCAAGTCGCCCGGCAGCGCACGGTTACGCAGGCTGGACATGACGGCGGCCATCAAAGCCAGGTCGGAAGCGGTTTCCAGCACTTTCACCCCGCCCACGACGTTGAGGAACACGTCCTGATCATGGGTGGGGATGCCGCCGTGGCGGTGCAGTACGGCCAGCAACATGGCCAGCCGGTTTTGGTCCAGCCCCAGCGTCACGCGACGCGGGTTCGAAAGGTGGCTGTCATCCACCAGTGCCTGCACTTCGACCAGCATCGGCCGGGTGCCTTCCCACGTGGCCATGACCACGCTGCCTGCGACTTCTTCCTGCGCTCGCGTGAGAAAGATCGCCGAGGGGTTAGAGACTTCCTTTAGCCCCTTGTCGGTCATGCCGAAGACGCCCAGCTCGTTGACGGCACCAAAGCGGTTTTTAACTGCGCGCAGCAACCGCAGGCGGCCATCGGACTCGCCCTCGAAATACAACACCGTGTCGACCATGTGCTCCAGGACGCGAGGCCCGGCCAGCGCGCCTTCCTTGGTGACGTGGCCGACCAGAAAGATTGCAGTTCCGCTCTGCTTGGCGTACCGCACCAGCAAGGCGGCGCTCTCGCGAACCTGGGATACGCCGCCGGGCGCTGACTGCAGTTGTTCGGTGAAGATGGTCTGGATCGAATCGATCACCATGACCTTCGGCTGCTCGATGCGCGCGGTGGCAATGATGGTTTCGATGCAGGTCTCTGTCATGACCCGCAGTTTGTCCTGAGGTAAGCCAAGCCGACGGGCACGCATGGCGACCTGCTGCTGCGACTCTTCGCCGGTGACATACAGCGCCGGCATGCGCTCGGCAATGGCGCAGAGGGTCTGCAACAGAATGGTCGACTTGCCGATGCCGGGGTCGCCGCCGATCAACACCACCGAGCCATCCACCAAACCGCCGCCGAGAACACGGTCCAGCTCGGTGGAGTTGGTGGAAAAACGCGGGATTTCTTCGACACTGACTTCCGCCAGGGTTTTGATCTGCGCCTGCTGGCCGGTCCAGCCGGAACGACCGCTGGGTGCAGCCGCCGTGCTGTTGTCGATGACAGTTTCAACGAGGGTGTTCCAGGCGCCGCATTCGCTGCACTGGCCGGCCCATTTGGGAAACGTCGAGCCGCACTCGGTGCAGCCGTACATGCGTTTGGCCTTGGCCATGACACCCCCGATGTAAAAAGGGGGCAATCATACCCGATGCGTCAAACCGCGGGCGTAGCGCTAACGAGCAAGCATGCTTTTGGAGGATTAAATAAAACTTACCAGGACGTACCCGGTCGATTGCATGGATTAAGCGAGATGCAGCTAGCTGACTTACACTGCATTTACCACTCTCATCTGTAACAAAGGAATACACCCATGAGCGTACTAAGCGAGTTCAAAGCCTTTGCCGTAAAAGGAAACGTCGTCGACATGGCCGTCGGTATCATCATCGGCGCGGCATTTGGCAAGATCGTTTCGTCGTTCGTCGGCGATGTAATCATGCCGCCCCTCGGGTTGCTGATCGGCGGCGTGGACTTCAGTGATCTGGCCATCATGCTGCGGCCTGCGGAAGGGACAGCCCCTGCGGTGATGCTGGCCTACGGCAAGTTCATTCAGACCGTGATCGACTTCATCATCGTGGCCTTCGCCATCTTCATGGGCGTCAAGGCGATCAACCGCCTGAAACGCGAAGAAGCCAAGGCACCCACCCTGCCGCCAACCCCTTCAAAGGAAGAGCTGCTGCTGGGCGAGATCCGCGATCTGCTGAAAGAGCAGAACAACAAACCGGCTGCGCCGCTGCCAGTGACGCCTGACCGGTTCGTTTAAGGACACTGACCGTAGCAGCGGCATAACCTGTTGCGGCCAGAACATTTGTAGGCACGCGCTTGCCCGCGAACGGGGTGTCTCAGACGAGGCAGATATCACCAAGAGATCGCATTCGCGGGCAAGCGCGGTCCCACAGTTTGGCGGCGTCCTGGGCAGTATCAACCTACCAATAATTCTCTACCGCAATCTGACCCGGCTTGCGCGTCAATGCCAGGCGCATGTCGCGGGTTTTCAATACCGCGCGGGTGTCTTCGATCATCTGCGGATTGCCGCAGATCATCACCCGTGAATGTTCAGGTGTCAGCTCGACGCCGGCCGCCTTCTCCAATTCACCATTCTCGATCAACGTGGTAATCCGTCCACTGAGCGCACCGGGATGCGGCTCCCGCGTCACCGTGGCGATGAACCTGAACTTGTGCGCGTACTCGGCCAGGTATTCGCGCTGGGTCAGCTCGGCAATCAGCTGCTGATAGGCCAGCTCTATGGACTCGCGAACGCTGTACACCAGAATGATGCGCTCGAATTTCTCCCAGACCTCGAAGTCCTGCAGGATCGACAGGAACGGCGCTACGCCGGTGCCTGTGGACAACATCCAGAGGTCGCGGCCATCAGTGAAGCGATCAAGGGTCAGGTAACCTACCGCCTGTTTTTCCACCATCAGCGTGTCACCTTGGCGAAGCCGGCTCAGCTCGCTGGTAAATTCGCCGCCGGGCACCACGATGGAGAAAAATTCGAGGAATTCGTCGAAGGGCGAGGACACCACCGAGTACGCCCGCCACACCGTCGTGCCATCGGGTTTGGTCACACCCAGACGGGCGAATTGTCCCGCTGTGAAGCGGAAGCCCGGATCGCGGGTGGTGCGAAAGGTAAAGAGACTGGGAGTCAGCGGCGTAACGTCCAACAGCGTTTGCCGGGTGAATTTTTCTGCACTGGCAGTCATGGGGCGCTCCTGGCTCCTGTCTCACGAAAAGGGTGATCAGTGTCCCGCAAACCCGCCACGATAAACACCGCCGGTTTGTAGTGATATCCGCAACGGCCTGGGGGATTTTTAGAGTATTTGGCTATCGGCGTTATCGCGAGAAGTTCGAGACTGCACATTACACCTGCTTAACCTGCTGATTTAATTGGTTTTTAAAGATCAGTCTGGTGGCTGTCTGGAATCCGCTCCGGCGCGAACACCCAGCACGCGCCATTCGAGGCCGGGATTGTTTCCTAAACTTGGATCAGGACGATCAAGACTGAGCACGGAGGCACACGATGGAAACTCGAAAGCTGGGGGAAGACTGCACGGCGAGCGTAGAGATGCTGACCTACAAGGGCCTGACCATCAGAGAGGTGGAGGTGTTGAAGTGGTGCGCTACGGGCAAGACAGCGGCAGAAGTTGCGTTGATCCTTGATGTGACCCCGCGCACCGTTAATTTCCACGTCGGCAAGGCTATCCAGAAGATCGGCGCCTGCAACAAGATGTCGGCAGTGGTCCAGGCAACGAAAGACGGTGTGATCTAGACACAAGACGAAGCAGGGGCGAAAAGCCCGGTGCGTGCGGGCAAAAACACGTAAAATCGCCGGCTTCGCGAACCTGGACACGCCGGCGCAGGTGCAACTCCTGCCAACACGCCGGTCGTGCCATCAACGACTGGAACTGCTCCGCCCATGCCCCTGCTGACCACCCCGTTTGCCCAGCTCGACCTGATCCGCCAGCCGGAACAGTCCGATGAGCCCTTGCAGGCCTTCGATGCCGCCGACGAGTACCTGCTCAACCACGTCGCCGAACAGGGCGTGACGCTGCAAACGCGGGTGCTGGTGCTCAACGACAGTTTCGGCGCCCTCGCCACCACCCTCGCGCCCCATGCCACAGTGTTCAGCAGCACGGATTCGTATCTCGGCGCTCAGGCGCTGGAAAAGAACCTGGTGCGCAACGGCCTCACCTACGACGCGGTGCCGGTGATCCCGGCGAGTGCGCCGTTGAACGGCCCCTTCGACTGGGTGCTGATTCGCGTGCCAAAGACCCTCGCCTTGCTGGAAGAACAGCTGATTCGTTTGCAGGGCCAACTGGCGCCAAACGCCAAGGTCGTCGCGGCCGGGATGATCAAGCACCTGCCCCGCTCCGCTGGCGAGCTGATGGAAGAATACATCGGCCCCGTGCAGGCATCGCTTGCAGTGAAAAAAGCGCGGCTGCTGTTCTGCACCCCTGATGCCAAACCCGTTCAGCCATCGCCCTACCCCACCCGTTACACGCTGGACGAGCCGAAGATCGAATTGATCAACCACGCCAACGTGTTCTGCCGTGACGGTCTGGACATCGGCACACGGGCCTTCCTGCCGTACTTGCCAAAGGGCCTTGGCTCGGCGCGGGTCGCGGACCTGGGTTGCGGCAACGGCGTGCTTGCCATCGCCAGCGCGCTGGACAACCCCGACGCGCATTACACGCTGGTGGACGAGTCGTTTATGGCAGTGCAGTCGGCACAGGAGAACTGGAGACTGGCTTTCGGCGAGCGTCCTGCAGTGATTCACGCAGGCGACGGGCTGGCGGCGCAGGAACCCGATTCACTGGACGTCATCCTGTGCAATCCGCCGTTTCACCAGCAACAAGTGGTCGGCGATTTCCTCGCCTGGCGAATGTTCCAACAGGCCCGCTCGGCGCTGGTCACCGGTGGCGCGCTGTATATCGTCGGCAACCGGCATCTGGGCTATCACAGCAAACTGGCGCGGCTGTTCCGGGGCGTGGAACAAGTGGCAGCGACGCCGAAGTTCGTGATTCTCAAGGCGCGTAAATAGCTCAACGCGCTTGTCTACGTGACTTCAGATGTGCAGCCAAAAAAAAACCCGCCGAAGCGGGTTTTTTTTTATCGAGCCGGAAACACTCAGTGCGACTTCATGCCTGCCGCTGTCATGAACATGCGCAGCAGCATGGCGACCACGAACAGCGCCAGCACACTACCGGTCCAGATGATCAACAGCCAGCCGATGCGCTGCCACAGTGGCTTGCCCTTCGCCGGATCAACCTCGCGCTCATGAGCGGGGCAAGCGTTGGGATGAGCCTCGTGCTGAACAGATTCTTTAACCGACATCGCTAAACCCTCTTCTCCTGCAGTCAGGCCCCGGCGATAAACCGGGGCATGATTCTGCTAGTGATAGCCGTGTTCATGGGTGACTTTGCCGCGGAATACGTAGTAGCTCCAGAACGTGTAACCCAGGATCAGCGGAATGATGAACAGCGTACCGACCAGCATGAAACCCTGACTCTGTGGCGGCGATGCGGCGGCCCAGATCGACACAGTCGGCGGGATGATGTTCGGCCACAGGCTGATGCCCAGGCCGCTGTAGCCGAGGAAGATCAGCACCAGCGTCAGCAGGAAAGGCGCGTAGTTGGCGTTGCGTGCGACCGCTTTGAACAGGCCGTACATCGTTACCAGGACCAGTGCCGGCACCGGCATGAACCACAGCAGGTTTGGCAGGCTGAACCAGCGATCGGCGATGGCCTGATGGGCCAGCGGCGTCCACAGACTCACTATCGCCATAACCACCAGCGTGGCGAGAGCCAAGGGGCGCGCCAGGTCATGCATGGCTTTCTGCAACGGTCCCTCGGTCTTCATGATCAGCCAGGTGCAGCCGAGCAAGGCGTACGCCACGATCAGCGCCAGACCGCAGAAGATCGAGAACGGCGTCAGCCAGTCCAGCCCACCGCCGGCATAGGCACGGTCGACCACGGGAATACCGTCGATGTAGGCGCCCAGTGCCACGCCCTGGAAGAACGTCGCCACCAGCGAACCGCCGATAAACGCCTTGTCCCACAGGTGCCGCTTGACGTCCGTGGCCTTGAAGCGGAACTCGAACGCCACGCCGCGGAAGATCAGCCCGAACAGCATGAAAATCAGCGGCAGGTAAAGCGCTTCGAGCACGACCGAGTAGGCCAGCGGGAAGGCGCCGAACAAGCCGGCACCGCCGAGCACCAGCCAGGTTTCGTTGCCGTCCCAGACCGGCGCGACGGTGTTCATCATCACGTCGCGGTCGGTCTTGTCCTTCATGAACGGGAACAGTATCCCGATGCCCAGATCGAAGCCGTCCATGATGACGTACATCATGACGCCGAAGATGATGATCACGGCCCAGATCAGTGGAAGATCGATACCCATGGCTCAGTTCCCCTCAGTCAGACTGTCTTTGCGGTGGTCCGTGCTGCTTTCATCAGCAGCAGAGAGAGGACGCGCCGGGGTGCGTTTCTGCCCTGGTCCGCCGTGTGCCGGAGTGTCGCCTTCGTGGGTTTTAGGCCCTTTGCGCACCAGACGCATCATGTAGCCGAAGCCGGTGCCGAAGAGCAGGAAATACACCACAACGAACAACACCAGGGTGATGCTCAACTGCTCAACGCTGTGTCGGGACACCGCATTCGCCGTGCGCATGATCCCGTAGACCACCCACGGCTGACGCCCGATTTCGGTGGTGAACCAGCCCGCGAGCATGGCGATCAGACCGGCCGGCCCCATGCACATGACCAGACGCAGGAACCAGCGATTGGTGTACAGCCCGCCGCGCCAGCGCAGCCAGGCGCTCCACAGACCGACCGCGATCATCAGCATGCCCAGCGCCACCATGACGCGGAACGACCAGAACACGATCAGCGAATTCGGACGGTCTTCCGGCGGGAAGGACTTCAGCGCCGGGATCTGCTTGTCCAGACTGTGGGTCAGGATCAGGCTGCCCAGATAAGGAATTTCAACCGCGTACTTGGTGCGCTCTTCTTTCATGTCCGGGATGCCGAACAGAATCAGCGGGGTCGGCTCGTCACCGACGTTTTCCCAGTGACCTTCGATGGCAGCGATCTTGGCCGGTTGGTGCTCAAGGGTGTTCAGGCCGTGAGCGTCGCCCACCATTGCCTGAATCGGCGCAACGATCAGCGCCATCCACATGGCCATGGACAACATTCTGCGGATGGCCGGGTTGTCGCGGCCACGCAGCAGGTGCCAGGCCGCCGAGGCGCCGACGAAAAACGCCGTGGAGACGAAAGCGGCAATCGCCATGTGCGTCAGACGGTACGGGAACGACGGGTTGAAGATCACCGCGAACCAGTCCACTGGAATGATGCGGCCATCGACGATCTCGAAGCCTTGGGGCGTCTGCATCCAGCTGTTGGACGCCAGAATCCAGAAGGTCGAAATCAGTGTGCCGACCGCCACCATGGACGTGGCGAAGAAGTGCAGGCCACGGCCGACACGGTTCCAGCCGAACAGCATGACGCCGAGGAAACCCGCTTCGAGGAAGAATGCGGTGAGCACTTCATAGGTCAGCAACGGCCCGGTGACCGCGCCGGCGAAGTCGGAAAATCGACTCCAGTTGGTGCCGAACTCGTAGGCCATGACCAACCCGGAAACCACACCCATGCCGAAGTTGACGGCAAAGATCTTCGACCAGAAGTGATAGAGATCGCGATAAGTGTTGTCGTGGGTTTTCAGCCACAAGCCTTCGAGCACCGCGAGGAAGCTCGCCAGACCAATGGTGATGGCAGGGAAAAGAATGTGAAATGAAACAGTGAACGCAAACTGGATTCGGGCGAGATCGAGCGCCTCTAAGCCGAACATAGGTTTTCCTCTATCAGGTGGAACTGGCTTCAGACTCGGGGCCTGTAGCGACTGCCCCCACGGTGTATTGAGTACGAGGTGTGGCGTTTGTTCTCGTGGTTTCGTGCTCAGGTCGGCGACCGGGGAGATGCGTCAGGCGGCCAGTTCGATCAATACAAGCCAAGGCATTGATCCAGGTCAGCTGACAATGAAAGAGTAGTCCCATTTCGGCACTTGCTCTGCGTGGTCTTTTGTCGCGTGGCGAGTTGACTCACCTTTCAGCGCGGTGCAGTTGGCGGGAAGCAGAACAGAGTGGCGGATTTGCAGCGCAGCACTGACAAAGCCTGCGTGGGACGCCCTACAACGGATCGCGAATAAAGCCCAGCAGCGCACAAACCAGTCGCTGATAAAGCGCGTCCACTTCCGGCACATGGCCTTTGGCCCTGAGACTGCCGTGGAGCAGCCCGGGCCCGGGATCGAACTCGGTGCTCACCCCCCCTTCACGCAACGCGCGCTCGTAGGCGATGCCGTCATCACGCAAGGGGTCGAACTGCGCGACGGCGATAAACGCAGGCGCCAGGTCATGGAAATCATCGGCGTTGAGCGGCCGGGCATAGGCCGACTGTTCGTCCGCCGTCATGTACAGCTGCCGGTAGAAGCCCAGCTCATCGGTGGAGAGAAGCGGTGCGTCAGCGCATTCTCGGCGCGAGGGCAGATCGTTGGCGCCCCCCAGCTCCGGGTAAATCAACGCCTGCCCGACCGGCTGACGCTCACCGGAATCGCGCAGCGCCAGACACACTGCAGCGGCGAGATTGCCACCGGCGCTGTCCCCGGCAATGGCGATGCGGCGCGGGTCGATGTCTAGCCGCTGCGCGCTTACCTGCAAGGCGTGCCAGACCGCCAGACAGTCGCCGAACCCCGCGGGGAATGGGTGTTCAGGCGCCAGCCGGTAATCCACGGCGACGACCACGGCGTTGAGGTCGGCCGCCAGAGCTGCGGTCAGAAAGTCGTGGGAATCGAGATCGCCCACGACCCAACCGCCGCCATGGATATACATCACACACGGCGCCGGATGTTCGAGAGATAGCCGCTGAGGCCTGTAACTGCGCACCGCCACGCCGCCGAGGGCGAAATCCCTTACATCGAGGTGGACCGGACGGGTGGGCGTGAACGCTTCACTCATCCGCGAATACGCGCGGCGCTGCTCGTCGATGTCCTCGGACGCGCTGCTGAAGCTCAGCGTCTTGCTCACGAACGCCGACATCTCGGGGGACAGCGGGTAAGACGTGGGCATTGGCTGCTCCAGCCCGAGCCCTTGGCCAGGCGTGCTTGTTTATTTGTTTACCGCTACTTGCACGGCGGCCGCTGCGTCTTTGCCATCGAAGGTCGTCACGCCGTCCAGCCAGCGCTTCATGTCTTCAGGATGGTCCTTGAGCCACTGGCGAGCAACGTCGTTCGGCGCCTTGCGGTCCATGATCGGCACCATCATCTGGCTTTCCTGAGCGGCCGTGAACTTCAGGTTGCTCATCAGCTTGCTGACGTTCGGGCAGCGCGACGCGTAATCCGGCGCCGTGACAACGGAAACGGTCGCCGCGCCTTCATCCGGGCCGAATACGTCTTCACTCCCGGTCAGGTAGGCAATCTTCATGTTGATGTTCATGGGGTGCGGGGTCCAGCCAACGAATACCACCCATTCGTTACGCTTGATCGCACGCTGCACCGCCGCGAGCATGCCCGCTTCGCCGGACTCGACCAACTGGAAGCCACCGAGGCCGAACTGGTTTTTCTCGATCATGCCCTTGATGTTGGCGTTGGCACCGGTGCCGGGCTCGATGCCGTAGATCTTGCCGCCGAGCTTATCCTTGAATTTGGCGATGTCGCCGAAGGTTTTAAGCCCGCCCGACGCCACATAGTCCGGGACTGCCAGGGTTGCCTGGGCATCGCTCATGCTGGGCACGTCGAGCACCTTGACCTGATTGGCCGCCACGAAGGGCGCGATGTTCTTGTCCATCGCGGGTTTCCAGTAACCCATGAACACGTCGAGCCGATCGTCACGCAGACCGCCAAAGACGATTTGCTGGGCGGCGCTGGTTTGTTTGACCTCGTACCCCATGTTCTGCAGCAGCACTTCGGCAACAGCGCTGGTGGCGACGACGTCCGTCCAGTTGACCACCCCCATGCGCACGTTCTGGCATTTGGCGGGTTCCGCCGCCAGCAGGACGGTGCTGCTCAGCATCAACACAGCGCAACTGATATGACGAATAAATGACTTCATGCGTGCTCCTCGGGTCGGCTCGTTATTTTATTCAGCTCTTTTCGGCAGTTTTTCAAGGCTTTAAGACCCACGGCAATTCGGTGGCTGCCGCGTTGTTGCAAATTACGCAGCAGACCTGAGCATCAAGCGCACCAGCGCGACCTGTGCTTGCACTGGGGCGACATTAAATGAGGGAGGATCGGAGGGCACAGCAGAAAGACTGTAGGAGCGCGCTTGCCCGCGAACGCGGTGTGTCAGTGACGTAATCGTTATGATCGTTCCCACGCTCCGCGTGGTAATGCAGATGATGACGCTCGGCGTCATTGGGACGCAGAGCGTCCGGGGGAGGCGTTCCCACGCAGAGCATGGGAACGATCAGGGTACAGGGTACGGCGTTGGTTACAGCACCTTATCCAGCGTAATCGGGAACTCGCGAACGCGCTTGCCCGTGGCGTGGTAGATGGCATTGGCGATGGCAGACGCCACGCCGACGATGCCGATCTCGCCCACACCCTTGGAACCCAAGTCGTTGACGATGTCGTCGTGCTCTTCCACGAACAACACGTCGATCTCGCCGATGTCCGCGTTCACCGGAATGTGGTACTCCGCCAGGCTGTGGTTCATGAAGCGCCCGAGGGTGTGGTCGGTCTGGCTTTCTTCCTGCAACGCCTGACCGATGCCCCAGACCACGCCGCCGAGAATCTGGCTGCGCGCGGTTTTCGGGTTGACCACGCGGCCCGCCGCAACAGCATCCACTACGCGATTGACGCGAATGGTGCCCAGGTCTTCGTCCACCAACACTTCGACGAACACCGCGGAGTGCGTCGCCGTCGAATAACCCTCGCGTTTGTCATCAGGCTTGGCGTCGATCTGCACTTCCAGCGTCTCGTGGGACGACTCGCGGACGATGTCGGCATACGCAAAACGCTGATCGTCGATGAGCAGATAACCGTCGCCGTAACCCACATCGGCCATGTCGACCACCGCATATTGCGGATGCGCCATGCGCACGGCGTCGAGCAACTTGGCGCGCAACGCACGGCAGGCCTGCTGCACCGCCGTACCCACGGAAGACACGGTGAACGAGCCACCCTGTAACGGCGACGTCGGCAGCGACGAATCACCCAGCACGAAGGTGACGTCTTCCGGATTCACACCGGCGGCTTCGGCGGCAATCTGAGTCATGACCGTGTATGTGCCGGTGCCGATGTCAGTGGTGGCGCTGCTCACGGTGATCTTGCCGCTGCTGTCGATGCTGGCCTTGGCGCTGGCCGGCATTTGCATGGCTTCCCACACACCGCCGGCCATGCCCCAACCCACCAATTGCCGGCCCTGACGCATGCTGCGCGGCTCGGGGTTGCGCTTGCTCCAGCCAAAGCGCTCGGCGCCTTGCTCATAACAGGCCAGCAATTCCTTGCTGGAATACGGCTTGCCTTCGTTGCCGTTGCTTCCGGCAAAGTTGGCGATCCGCAGTTGCACGGGATCGATGCCGGCCGCAATCGCCAGCTCGTCCATCGCGCATTCCAGCGCGACCATGCCGGAAGCGGCGCCCGGTGCGCGCATGTCCAGCGGTGTGTACACGTCCAGCGGCGCCAGCTTGTAGCTCAACTGCACGTTGTCGCATTCATAGAGCATGCCGCTCCATTCAACGACGTGCTCGGCAAAGTCTTCGAAACGCGAGGTCTGGCCGATGGCGTCGTGGGCAATCGCCGTCAGCTTGCCGTCTTTGGAAGCACCCAGGCGCATGTGCTGCAGGGTTTGTGGACGGTAGCCGAAGGTGAACATCTGCTGGCGGGTCAGCGTCAGTCGCACCGAACGCTGGAGTTTCAGCGCCGCCATGACGGCCAGCGGCAGTTGGTATTGCGGGCGCAGGCCGGAGCCGAACGCGCCACCGACGAAGGCGGCGAGAATACGGATCTTCTCTTTCTCCAGACCAAACACGCTGTGCAGGTAGTCCTGGCAGTTCTGCGTGCCCTGGGTTTTATCGTGAATCTCCAGGCTGCCATCAGCCTTGTAAAACACCGTCGACGCGTGCGGCTCCATCGGGTTGTGGTGCTCGTTGGGCGTGCTGTAGTGGCTGTCGACCGTCACCGCCGCCTGGGCGAATGCGCCCGGAAAATCCCCACGCGGCTTCGGCGTTTCGGCCGGCGCGGTGTGGGCATCACTCTGGCCGACGCTCAGGTCGGTCTGATGGGACTCGGTTTCGTACTCAATGCGCACGAGGGAGCCGGCATGCCGCGCGAGCTCAAGGGTGTCTGCCACGACCAGCGCAAGGGGCTGGCCGCTGTAGAGCACGCGGTCGTTGTAGAACGGACGAAACGGCGAGCCTTCCGCCGAGTCGGCGTCCTGATAGTCCTCGTCATAGCTGGCGATGTGCGGGCGGTTGGTGTGATCAATGACCGCGATTACGCCAGGGACTGCCAGCGCCTGCGAGGCATCGATGCGCACGACGCGGCCCGAAGCGATGGTGCTGGAGACCACGCTGCCATGCAGCAAGCCGTCCTCTGGGTACTCACCGGCATAGCGGGCCTGGCCGGTCACTTTCAGGCGTCCGTCGACGCGGTCCATCGGTTGGCCCAGCGCGGAGCTTCCCGGGATTGGTGTGTTGGCGTTCATTAAACAGTTCCTCCCAAGGTGGCGTCGCTCAGGGCGCGAACGATCGCGCGGCGGGCCAGCTTGATCTTGAAAGCGTTATGCGCCAGCGGCTGAGCGTCGCGCAGCATCGCGTCGGCGGCGGCAACAAAGTTTTCCCGCGAGACCGGCTGACCCTTGAGCGACTGCTCGACGGCCGTGTCACGCCAAGGCTTGTGGGCCACGCCACCCAGGGCGATGCGCACATCACGAATGACGTCGCCATCGAGCTCGACGGCAGCGGCCACCGAGATCAGGGCAAAGGCGTAAGACGCGCGGTCACGGATTTTCAAATAGTGGCTGTGCTGCTGGAAACGCGGCGCAGGCAATTCGACGGCGGTGATCAGCTCATCGTCAGCGAGCTGGTTGTCGCGCTGAGGCACATCGCCGGGCAAGCGGTGAAAGTCAGCAAACTCGATGACCCGGGCACCGGCTCGACCCTGGACGTGAACGCGGGCTTCGAGCGCAGCCAGCGCAACGCACATGTCCGACGGGTGAGTCGCGACGCAGGCATCGCTGGCACCGAGAATCGCGTGAATGCGGTTCAGGCCGTCTTTCGCCGGGCAGCCCGTGCCGGGCTCGCGCTTGTTGCACGGCACGGTCGAATCGTAGAAGTAGTAGCAGCGAGTGCGCTGCAACAGGTTGCCACCGGTGCTCGCCATGTTGCGCAGCTGCGGCGAAGCGCCTGCCAGAATGGCTTGGGAAAGCAGCGGATAGTCACGCTCGATCAGCGGGTGCCAAGCGAGGTCAGCGTTACTCACCAGCGCGCCGATCATCACGCCGCCGCTGTCGGTTGCGCGGACGTCTTTGAGCGGCAGGCCAGTGATGTCGATCAGGTGCTCGGGGCGCGCGATGTTTTCTTTCATCAAATCCAGCAGGTTCGTACCGCCGGCAATGAAACGGCTGGCAGGACCTGCGAGGTTGACCGCTTGGGTGATGTCGGACGGCTTGCTGTAGCTGAACGGATTCATTGGCCGCGCCCTCCCTGATCCGGCGCGGCATTCATCGATGGCAAGACTTCCACCACCGCAGCGCGGATGTTGCTGTAGGCGCCGCAACGGCACAGGTTGCCGCTCATCAGCTCTTTTACTTCGTCGTCGGTGCTGGCGCGGCCTTCGTTGGCCAGGCCTACCGCTGAGCAGATCTGCCCGGGCGTGCAATAGCCACACTGGAAGGCGTCATGCTTGATGAACGCTTGCTGCATCGGGTGCAGCGTGTCGCCGTCGGCAAGCCCTTCGATCGTGGTCAGCTCGGCGCCGTCACACATGATCGCCAGGGTCAGGCACGCATTGATGCGTTTGCCGTCGCGCAGCACGGTGCATGCACCGCATTGGCCGTGGTCGCAGCCCTTTTTGGTGCCCACAAGATCGAGCTGCTCGCGCAGCAGATCCAGCAGCGTGGTCCAGGGCTGTACGTCCATTTGTCGGGTCTGGCCGTTCAACGTCAGGGCGATGGAATGCCCTGCGAACGCCTGTTCATTGGTTGCACTCATGGGGAAGCCTCACGGTAGGTACTCGATCAGCGCAGTGATCTGCGTCTTAAGGGGTACGACTTGTGCGGTTTCGGAAACGTTCAGGGTTTGTGACGGGCGTTTTGACGCAGCGCAGAGCCGGCTTGGGGCAAGGTCGATCCGGACATTTGCAATCCGACGACATGCACCAGGCCCCATCGCCCGGAGCTGCTGGTATGATGCGCGGCTTTTTGCAACTGGCAGAATTTGTGCAAGCCGTTTCGGTGAGCTGTGCTTTGCTGTTTCAGTCGACTACATAAATGACGCGGAGCGTCACCGGGGAGCCTTAAATGCTGGAGCGGTTGTTTCAACTCAGGGCACATAACACCAATGTGCGCACCGAAATTCTGGCCGGGGTCACGACCTTTCTGGCCATGGCCTACATCCTGTTCGTGAACCCGAGCATCCTTGGCGAAACCGGCATGGACAAGGGCGCGATCTTCGTCGCGACCTGTCTGGCCGCCGCCATCGGCTCCACGGTCATGGGCCTGATCGCCAACTACCCGATCGCGCTCGCGCCGGGCATGGGCCTGAACGCCTTCTTCACCTACACCGTCGTGCTACACATGGGCCACACCTGGCAGGTGGCGCTGGGCGCGGTGTTCATTTCGGCAGTGATGTTTTTCCTGCTGTCGATCTTCCGCATCCGCGAATGGATCATCAACAGCATCCCGCTGCCGCTGCGCTCGGCCATTGCCGCCGGTATCGGCCTGTTCCTGGCGCTGATTGCGCTGCACAACGCCGGCATCGTGGTCACTAACCCGGCGACTATGGTCGGCCTGGGCGATCTGGCCAAACCGGCGCCCATTCTTGCGGCCCTGGGGTTCGCGCTGATCGTGGCCCTGGAAGCCCTGAAAGTACGCGGCGCCGTGCTGATCGGCATTCTGGCCGTCACCATCATCTCTATTGTGATGGGCTTCTCGCCGTTTGGCGGCGTGGTGTCGATGCCGCCTTCGCTGGCACCGACCTTCCTGCAGCTGGACATTCCCGGCGCGCTGAACATCGGTCTGGTCAGCGTGATTTTCTCTTTCCTGTTTGTCGACCTGTTCGACAACTCCGGCACCCTGATCGGCGTCGCCAAGCGCGCTGGCCTGATGGGCAAGGACGGCCACATGCCGAAGATGGGCCGTGCGCTGATCGCCGACAGCACCGCGGCAATGGCCGGCTCACTGCTGGGCACTTCGACCACCACCAGTTACATCGAATCGGCTGCGGGCGTGAGCGCCGGTGGGCGGACCGGCCTGACGGCCATTGTGGTTGCCGTGCTGTTTCTGCTCGCGCTGTTTTTCGCTCCGCTGGCCGGCAGCGTTCCGGCATTCGCCACCGCCCCTGCTCTGCTGTTCGTGGCCGTGTTGATGACCTCGGGCCTGGCCGAAATCAACTGGGACGACATTACTGAAGCGGCACCGGTGGTGATCACCGCACTGGCCATGCCATTCACCTACTCGATTGCCAACGGCATCGCCTTTGGCTTCATTTCCTGGACCGTGATCAAGCTGTTGTCGGGCCGGGGCCGCGAGCTGAATTCGGCGCTGGTCGTGCTGTCGATTCTGTTCGTGATCAAGCTGGGCTTTTATCCATGAGTTCTACGTTCGACCCTGCAAGCTACACCGCTCAGCTCGATGAGAAGGCCGCGCGCCTGCGCGAGCTGCTGGCGCCTTTCGAGGCGCCCGAGCCTCAGGTCTTCGATTCGCCGCGCGAGCATTACCGCCTGCGCGCCGAGTTCCGCCTGTGGCGCGACGACGGCAAGCGTCACTACGCCATGTTCGCGCCGGGGGACAAGCACACGCCGATCCTGATCAACGAGTTCCCCATCGCCAGCCAGCAGATCAACGCACTGATGCCGGTGCTGCGGGATCGCTGGGAAGCGAGCAAAACGCTCAATCACAAACTGTTCCAGGTGGATTTTCTGACCACGCTGGCCGGCGACGGCATGATCACCCTGTGCTATCACCGCCCGCTGGATGACGCCTGGCAAGTCGAGGCCGAGCAATTGGCGGCTGATCTGAAGGTCAGCGTGATTGGCCGTTCAAAGGGGCAACGTCTGGTGATTGGCCGCGATTACGTGACCGAGCAGCTGGAAGTCGCCGGCCGCACATTCAGCTATCGCCAGCCGGAGGGCGCGTTCACCCAGCCCAACGGCACGGTGAACCAGAAAATGCTGAGCTGGGCGTATGACGCGCTGGGCGACCGCGACGATGATTTGCTGGAGCTGTATTGCGGCAACGGCAACTTCACGCTGCCGTTGGCGACCCGCGTGCGTAAGGTGCTGGCGACCGAGATCAGCAAGACCTCGGTCAACGCAGCACTGAGCAACCTGGCGGACAACGGTGTGGATAACGTGTCGCTGGTGCGCCTGTCGGCTGAAGAGCTGACCGAAGCCCTGAATGAGGTGCGCCCGTTCCGTCGTCTGGCCGGTGTCGACCTGAAAAGCTACGACTTCGGCAGCGTGTTCGTCGACCCGCCCCGCGCCGGCATGGACCCGGACACCTGCGAGCTGACGCGACGTTTCGAACGTATCCTGTACATCTCATGCAACCCGGAAACCCTGGCCGCCAACATCGCACAGCTGCACGACACCCACCGGGTCGAGCGCTGCGCGCTGTTTGATCAGTTTCCGTATACGCATCATATGGAGTCAGGGGTTTTGCTGGTTCGCCGCTCAGCATGATTTGGGCCAACTGTTGGCATTACCTGCCTTTGTAGGAGCCGGCTTGCTGGCGAACGCAGGGCGTCAGTCGACATCAATGTGTCTGACACTCCGCGTTCGCCAGCAAGCCGGCTCCTACAGAGCGAGGTGTCAGCAGAACCGGCTTCAGCAGGAAATGGTGTTTGAATGGGACCGGCTTCAGCAGGGAATTGAGGTAACCGCCAGCGCCCGCATCACATCCATGCGCACGCAGCATATCCCGCACCATCCATCATTAAATTCCTGACAGCTAGCGGCGCACTGCGCCAGACCGGTGTATAACTCTCGGCCGTCTTTCGCTTCGATGGATGCCTTGCCTTGAGCTCCGAATCGCCCGCCCCGTCCTCTGAGTCTTCCGCTAAAAGCGCCCTGCGGCTGCCCGGCTTTTTCGCCTTCCTGACCGCACGTCTCGCTGCCGTCTTCGCCATGCAGATTCAGGCGGTCGTGGTCGCCTGGCAGGTCTACGACATGACCCGCAGCCCGATCTCCCTGGCCTATGTCGGCCTGGCGCAGTTCATTCCCATGCTGCTGCTGTTGATGCCGGCCGGCGACCTCATCGACCGCTACGATCGCAAGCTGATCCTGACCATCAGTTGGTCGGTCCAAGCGGTGTGCAGCCTGATGCTGATGCTGTTCTCGGTCACGCACCATCAGGACACGCGGCTGATTTACGCCACCCTCGCCCTGTTCGGCTGCGCGCGAGCGTTCACCGGGCCGGCGTTGCAGAGCCTGCTGCCACAAGTCGTCCCGCGTGAAAAACTCGCCTCGGCCATCGCCACCAACAGCATGATCATGCGCATTGCCACCATCGCCGGGCCTCTGGTCGGCGGCGGCTTATATGCAGCGGGCGGCGGCGGTTTGACCTACTCAGTGTGCATGGCCAGCTTCATCGCTGGCGTACTGTTGCTGATCCGCGTGCCGGTGCTCTATGCCGGCAAGAAGCAGATTCTCGAGTCCACGGCCTGGAAGCGCTTTACCGCGGGCATCGCCTTCATCCGCTCGCGGCCGATCATCCTCGGCACCATTTCCCTGGACCTGTTCGCCGTGCTGCTCGGCGGCGTGGTGGCGCTGTTACCGATTTATGCCCATGAAGTGCTGCACCTGGGGCCGCAAGGGCTGGGCGCGCTGCGCAGTGCAATGAGTCTGGGGGAGGTCAGCACCGGTCTGTACCTGAGCTTCCGGCCTTTTGATCGACACGTCGGTCTGGTCATGTTCATCGCCGTCGCCGTGTTCGGTGTCGCCAATCTGGTGTTCGCCCTGTCGACCTTGTTCTGGCTGTCGCTGCTCGCTTTGATGATTGCCGGTGCGGCGGACATGGTCAGCGTCTACATCCGCTCCACGCTGGTGCAGTTCTCGACGCCGGACGACATGCGCGGACGGGTCAATGCGGTGAATATGCTGTTTATCGGTTCGTCCAACGAGCTGGGCGAATTCCGCGCCGGGAGCAGCGCAGCGCTGTGGGGTGCCGTGCCCGCCGCGATCATCGGCGGCCTGTGCACACTGGGTGTCGTTGGCGCCTGGATGGTTGGCTTCAAGGCCCTGCGCCAGGTGAACCACTTCGCCGATGCCTCGCCGGTCGAGACCACCGAGAAGCAGACGGCGAGGGTCTGACCCATGTGGTTTTAGCTGTTGGCGCGCACCCTCTGCGCCAGCAGCGAATACGGCTATTTCCCACCTTTTCGACCGATCACTGCCGCGAACATCACCCGTGACGGAATCTTCCGTAAGACGTGCTATGGCTCCAGCGTAGGACCAGTCCGAATCGTACTTTTGCCCCCCCTCTTGACGCTTCAAAGCCACGAATACGCTCCCTATCCTTGCTGGACCTGAACTCAGCAAGGACGAAACACATGGCATTTGACGGATTCATCAAACTGGACGGGATCGAAGGCGAGTCGCTGGACGAGCGACACAAAGGCTGGATGGAAATCGTCGCCTACGACTTCGGCGTCAGCCAAAGCACTTCGGCCACCGCCAGCTCAAACGGCGGCGCAGGTTCGGGACGGGCCAGCCTCAGCGACTTCAGCTTCAGCAAGCGCCTGGACAAATCCAGTGCTTCGTTGTTTGAGGCCAGTTGCGCGGGCACGCACATCAAGGACCTGACCTTGTGCCTGTACCGCGCGGGAGGCGACAAACTCAAGTACTACGAAGTGCGCCTCGAAGAAGTCATCATTTCTGACTTCAGCCAAAGCGGTGAAAGCGGCGAGCCCCTGGAACACGTGCAAATCAACTTCGGCCGCGTCCGCATCCTGTACACCCAGCAGAAACGCAGCGATGGCGCGGCAGCCGGCAACGTCACCGGCGGCTGGGATCGCATCGCCAACAAGCGCTTTAGCTGAGGACAGCCCGTGTCCAAGCCCTATGTGTTTATCAATGACCGCATACAGACCTACTTCACACTCAAGAACCGGGTGGGCGGAGGTGCGAAGTTCGATGTGCTTAACGCACATATCCGAAACGTTGTGGTGATGCCGGGCCAGCTGGTGATTGTCAGCGACGGTTCAAACGGCACTCTCACAGCCGAAGAAAACGAGCTGATGAACCTGGCGCGTAACGTCCATCGTCAAGTGAAAGGCGCGGGCAGCCAGCTCATCGAGAACTACGACCTGCTGCAGAACATGCTCAGTTACGGATCACTGGGTATTGGCGCGGCTACCGGGAGTTGGGGAAAGCACTTGGAGGGTGTGAAGAAAACCCTGGAAGAGATCGAGCGGCTTTACAAATTGTCGCTGGCGCGCGGAACACCCATTGCCCGGCAGGAATTCATCAACCAGCGGCGAGCTCTGTTTGCCACGCTTGATAAGCAATTGGAAGGCATTGCCCGCTGGGGGACGGGCTTACGCAAAAGAGGCTCTCTAAAGAAGATGCTGGGGTTGTCGACCAAGAGTTATCTGCATACGGGCGAGATTCAAGGATATGCAGAGCGAGTTGCGAAGATAGCCAAGGCGGCTAAGTTGTTGAAGCATGGGACGGCGATTGGGATCGGACTTAGCAGTTTTTCGGCTTACCTTGAGCTTAGAGAAGCTTGCTCCCTGGGGCGGGCGGATGATTGCACCAAAGCGAAGTACGTTGGAGGGATCAAGCTGGTATCCGGCGTTGTGGGAGGGATGGCAGGGGGCTCTGCTGGGGCTGTAGTTATTGGGCCCATTTGCATGGCGATATTGGGAGCCCCTACTGGAGGAATAGGCGCATTGGGATGCGGCATTGTTGGTGGAATGATAGGGGGCTACGGCGGTGGGGTTGGCGGCGAGATCGTGGGCGAAGACTTCGGCGAGATGATCTACGAGTGGATGCCGAAATGAGCCCACACCCAACGGGTCCCCTGGGGCTAATTTTAATAACATCGATGTGGATCAATATCTTCGTAATGATTTGGTTCACTCACAAATACATTAACCACCTTGAAAGCCTGCTGTCTGACTGCAAGTGCATCAGTGACACAAGGGCTCTTTGGCAAGGGGGATTAATTGGCAGGCACATGCGATTAAATATGGTTGTGACAGTGATTACGCTGCCCAGGGAGATGTACCGGCGGGGCCATGCCCCAAGAAATGCGCACCTCTGTGTTCCTCGCCATCTGAAATGGTGGATTTGGGTAATTTACGGTTGGCTTTTCGTTAATTGTTTCTGCCTGGCCGTATTAGTGTGGGTAATAAAAAACCGTTGAGAGCCTACAACCTGAAGGGTTTGAACTGACGAGCAAGATAGTTGCTGCAGCGAAAATGACAGAAAACACTGGAAGACATTGATTGGCTGTACCTACTGTCGGTAGCACGCGGAATACCGATTGCCCGGCCGGAGTTCATCAACCAGCCCAGCCGCAGGGGCCTATGCGTTTACCAACTTTAGCATCGCCGTGTTTGTAGCCCCCTTGAGTGGGCTGAGCGTTCTTGGCTGCGGAATAATTGGTGGACTGGTTGGAGGGTTCGGCGGCGGCAAAATCGGTGAGGCTTTTGGCGAGGTTACGGGCGAATTGGTTTATGACTGGGTACCTTGAACAATGCATCTATTAATTGACCTACTGTCAATGGCAATGTCCTTTTGGATGATCGCGACCGCCTTAGCGATGACAATTTTTTGCTACAGAAAAATAGAGGTAATTGAAAGTTATCTAAATGACTGCAGATGCATATCTGATGCTCGAAGGATGTGGGGCGACGGCATTATCGGAAGACAGATGCGCATGAACATGGGGACTGTCCTCCTTACTTTTCCGCATTTGATGTACCTCCGTGGAGATATTTCAAAAGACGCAAACTTAAGAGTGCCACCACATTTAAGGGCCTGGATACTCTGGCTCTACATCAATCTAAACACAGTATTTGTGTGCATGATCGGACTTTATGCCTTTATCAAAGCACAGTGAGAGAAGTGACAGAAATGACCGACGAATATCTCTATGAATGGGCGCAGTAATGGTAGATATCCCTACCGGACTACTGGCACTCATTTTGACAGTGATCACGGCCTTGCATCTCGCCGGCTACTACATCTTCTTCTACATCAACTTGGAAAAAATCGAAAACCACCTATGCGATATTGAAATGTTTTCATTGAATAGAGATTTCTACGGAGACAGCCTGTTCGGACGAAGAATGAGGGAAACCTTCGTAATGCTGGTCGCAGTCGCACCTGAAATTTTCTGGAGGCAGGAGCGCATTCCCAGGCAAAAGCTTCTCAAATTACCTCGCCGACTGCTTTGGGGAGTGCGGATAATTTATGGCTCGATGATTCTCATCAGTGTGAGTAGCGGACTGCTCTATTATTTTCGCGCCCCTCATTAGCGCACTCAAAGGGCGCTGCCTTGGCATGGGTCTACTTCTCCGCAGATTGAAAAACGAAAATTAAGGTACTGAGCTGCCAACCTCCATCAACAAGCTTTGCAGGTCAGCGATACCTCTGAAGAACCGATTCGCGAACTATTCCTCCTCCCCTCCTCTCTTAGTCCAGCAGACCAGACGTCGTACGCCCGCCGTCTACACTTCCCACACGACCAAAAGAGGATTCCCCCATGCTATGGAAAAAAGGACGTCGCAGTGACAACGTCGTGGACGCACGTGGCGATACCGGGGGTGGCGGTGGCGGCGGGATGCGCATTGGCGGCAAGGGGTTGGGGCTTGGCGGGATCGTGATCATCGTCGCAATCGGCCTGCTGACCGGGCAGGACCCGATGCGGATTCTGGGCGAGATCACCGGCCAGATGGGTTCGGAGCAGACCGCCGCGGTCAATCCGCAAACGCGCCAGGCGCCACCGGCCAATGACGAGCAGGCCGATTTCGTGCGCGCCATCCTGGGCGACACCGAGGACACGTGGCAGCAGGTGTTCCAGCAAATGGGGAGCCAGTACAAGGCGCCGACGCTGATTCTGTTCAGCGGTCGGGTGCAGTCGGCTTGTGGCTCGGCATCTTCGGCGAGCGGTCCGTTCTATTGCCCGGCTGACCAGCGCGTGTACCTGGACATGGAGTTTTTCCGTGAAATGAGTCAGCGATTCAAAGCGGCGGGAGATTTCGCTCAGGCGTACGTGATTGCTCACGAAGTTGGCCATCATGTGCAGACCTTGCTGGGGGTTTCGGCTAAAGTTGACGCCGCCCGCCAACGCGGCATGAAAATGGAAGGTGACAACGGTTTACTGGTGCGTCAGGAGCTGCAAGCTGACTGCCTGGCAGGTGTTTGGGCCAACAACGCACAAAAGCGTTTGAACTGGCTGGAGCCGGGTGATATTGAAGAAGCGCTGAACGCCGCCAACGCCATTGGCGACGACCGCTTGCAGCAACAGGGTCAGGGCCGGGTCGTGCCAGACTCGTTTACCCACGGCACCTCTGCCCAGCGGGTCCGCTGGTTCAAGACAGGTTTTGCCCAGGGACAAATCAACCAATGCGATACGTTCGCCGCCAAGAGCCTCTGATCACATGATGAAACCGCTTTCGATCCTGTTGTTGGGCACCCTGATGAGCCTCAATGCTCATGCGGCGGATCAGGCGGTTAAATCCATAAGCCCCGACCGGCTGCAGATCAACGGGACGACCCAGGCCACCCTCGGCCTGAGCCAGAGCTGGGTTCGTCCCAGCCCGCAGGTCCAGCAGGTTGTCATTGTTTTTCACGGTCGGCTGCGTAACGCGCAAACCTACCTGCGCAGTGTCGAGCGCGCGGCCAACCAGTCACGGCAGCGCTCGAAAACGCTGCTGATCGCGCCGCAATTTCTCGATGAAAAAGACATCGCTGCACACCGCCTCCCCGACTCAGTGCTGCGCTGGCACGCCAATGACTGGATGGCTGGCGAAAAGTCCATGGGACCCAAACCGGTCAGTTCCTTTGTGGTCATCGATCACATCCTCAAGCGTCTGAGCGACAGCAAGCTGTTTCCCAACCTGAAGGAGATCGTCATCGCTGGCCATTCCGGCGGTGCTCAAGTGGTGCAGCGCTACGCGATGATCGGTGGCAAAGAAGATGCATTGCTGAAGAAGGAAGGCATCAAGCTGCGCTACGTGATCGCCAATCCATCCTCTTACGCTTATTTCGACGCGACCCGGCCGGTGCCGGTCGATGCGGCGAGCTGCCCGACCTTCGACACCTGGAAGTACGGGCTGAACAAGCTGCCAGCCTATGCTGGCAAGGAAACACCGGCCGAGCTGGAGGCTGCGTACGTAAAGCGGGACATCACATATCTGTTGGGCGAACTGGACACCGATCCGGACCATCCTGCGCTGGACAAGGATTGCGGTGCCGAAGCCCAGGGGCCGCAGCGTCTGGCCCGTGGTCACAACTACTTCGATTACCTGACCAAGCGTCATCCGGAAGGCTTGAATCAACGCCTGGTGGAAGTGAAAAACGTCGGGCACAACGGCGACGCGATCTTCACGTCACCTGAAGGGCAGACGGCGCTTTTTAAGGCTAATTGACTTAGTGTTTTGAGGGAGGCGCTGGGCGATAACGCCTTCGCGCCTTGCATCAATTCCCTGTAGGAGCCGGCTTGCTGGCGAACGAGTCTAGTCAGGCGACAAAGGTGTCGCAGCAAGATCGCCTTCGCGGGCAAGCGCGCTCCTACAATTGGATCAGCGTCTAAACCGAAGTTTAGAGGCGCCGCGAAACCTGTAGGAGCGCGCTTGCCCGCGATCGCGGTGTGTCAGTCGCCATCGATGTTCCTGACAAGACGCCTTCGCGGGCAAGCGCGCTCCTAGAAAGGATTTGCCGCACGCCGGACCTTACCGATTAAACGCCGCCGCATCAGCGACTCGCGCCAATCATCTCCCGCAACGCCACGCAATCCGCCGCATGCCAGTCGGTCAGTTCTGGCCACGGGTTTTCCGGCAGATTGACCAACACGGTCTGAGTGCCGGCCGCTCGACCACAGGCCAGGTCGAACTGATAGTCCCCCACCATCACCATATCCGAAGGCTGCACATTCCACGCGTGCGCAAGTTTCAGCAGGCCACCCGGATCAGGTTTGGGCGCGGCTTCGTCTCGACCGAGCACGTCGTCCACCGCAAAGCAGTCGGCGATGCCGATGGCGTCCAGTGTCACGTGGGCAAGCTCCCGGGCGTTGCGAGTCAGAATACCGAGACGATAACCCCGCCCCGCCAGCTCCCTCACCAACTCGACAGCCCCCGTCGCGGGTTTGGACTCAATCGCCAATGCGCGCTCGTGCTCCAGCAGCCAGGCGTGTTTCGCCGCCGCCACATCGGCAGGCAGCGCGGCGAGATGACCGAGAATGTCGTCCTCCTGGGGGATATCCAGCGCGCGCTTGATGGCCGGAAAATCATGGGCGGCGACGGTCAGCGTGCCGTCCATGTCAAATACCCAGTGGCGTACCTGTGTGAGGCTCATGACCAATCCTTACGGTGGCGAATCAAACCTTCCTGACTGACCGAAGCCACGAGCTTGCCAGCGCGGTTGAACACGCTGCCACGGGAAAACCCGCGTGAATTGCCGGCCCATGGGCTGTCCATCGCATAAAGGAGCCAGTCGTCAGCGCGCAGTTCGCCATGGAACCACAGCGAGTGATCGAGGCTGGCGATCTGCATGTCTTTCTGCCAGACCGTCTTGCCGTGGGGCAGCAACGACGTGGTCAACAGGTTGAAATCCGACGCGTAGGCGAGCATGTAGCGGTGCAACGCGGGGATGTCGGGCAGCGTGCCGTCGGCGCGAAACCACACGTATTTCACCGGGTCCGCAGGCTTCGGGTTGTAGGGATCAGACTCCGTGACCGGCCGGAATTCGATGGGCTTGGGACACAGCAGTTTGTCCTTCATGTGTTCCGGAATCAGGTGCTCGCGCTGGCGCATCAGTTCAAGCTCCGACGGCAGGCTTTCCGGACCGACTACTTGTGGCATTTGAGTCTGATGCTCAAAGCCCTCTTCGTCGTACTGAAACGAGGCGCTGCAGGTGAAGATCGGCTGCCCCTTCTGAATGGCCGTCACCCGGCGCGTGCTGAAACTGCCACCATCACGGACCCGGTCGACCTGATACACCACCGGCAGGTGCGCGTCACCTGGGCGCAAAAAATAGCCATGCAGTGAATGCACATGGCGCGCGTCTTCAACCGTCTTGCTCGCCGCCGACAGCGACTGACCCAGCACCTGACCGCCAAACAGCTGGCGAAAACCAAGGTCCTGGCTGCGTCCGCGAAAGAGGTTTTCTTCGATCGGCTCCAGGCTCAACAGCGACACCAGATCATCCAGCACGTGACTCATTCGGGGTTCCTCACACGGTCGTCTCGCCGACCGTCATCACATCAATCAGGCCATGGGCGCCGAAGGTCGGCGCAGATGGAAGTGGGACGAAATGATACAGAGGTTTGTAGCCCGATTCCCGCAACGAATCACAGGGTCGCCAGCCAGCCTTGTCGGTTGATTCGATACAACACGTGGGGCCTGAGTGGATGGCCGTCGGGCAATTTAGGATGATCGAAATTGTCAGCCGGATAGTTACGCATGCCGATGGCCTGCATGACCTTCTGCGAGGGCAGATTGTTGACCGCGGCAAACGCCACGATTTCATCTAGATCCAGGTGCTCGAAACCGCAGCCGAGAACCGTCCAGGCGGCTTCGCTGGCGTAGCCCAGGCCCCAATGCTCGCGAGCCAGGCGCCAACCGATTTCCACCGCAGGCGTGAATGCCGCTTCAAAGCCCACCACGCTCAAGCCGGTGAAACCGATAAATTCGCCGGTGTCCTTGCGTTCAAGGGCCCAGAACCCAAAACCGTACTCGGCAAAATGCCCGCGCACACGGCCGATCAGCTTGGCGCTTTCCATACGGCTCAAGGGCTGCGGAAAGTAGCGCATCACTTGTGGATCGGCGCACATCTGCGCGAAAGCCGGCAAATCATCATCTCGCCATTGACGCATCAACAAGCGTGCGCTGTTGAGCTCAAGAATCGGCTCCATCGATCGTCTCCCTGTGCCTCGGCTTTCAAATTCCCTACCGGCCGACGATCTTCCCGCTCAGGCAAACCGCTGTGCGGTGGTCGTCATAACTGGCAAGATTCCCCTTCGAACCAGACGCGTGCACACCATGCCCCTGCCCCTTGTTTATCACGAAGACTACAGCCCGGACTTTCCGCCCGACCATCGCTTCCCGATGGACAAGTTCCGGCTTCTGCGCGATCACCTTATCGACACCGGCCTGACAACAGATGCTCAATTGTTTCGCCCGCACGTCTGCCCAACGGACATCCTCGCGCTGGCCCATGACCCTGGTTACATCAGCCGTTACATGGAAGGTGCGCTGTCACGGGAAGATCAACGGCGCCTTGGCCTGCCGTGGACCGAGGACCTGGCCCGACGTACGGTACGCGCGGTAGGTGGCTCGCTGCTGACGGCGGAACTGGCGCTGCAACACGGCCTGGCCTGCCACCTGGCGGGCGGGACCCACCATGCGCATTACGATTACCCGGCCGGGTTCTGCATCTTCAACGACCTGGCAATCATCAGTCAGTACCTGCTGCAAAGTGGGCGCGTCGACCGTGTGTTGATTTTTGATTGCGACGTGCATCAGGGCGACGGTACTGCGCGGATTCTCGAACACACCGATGACGCGATCACCGTGTCGCTGCACTGTGAAAAAAACTTCCCCGCGCGCAAGGCCCAAAGTGACTGGGACATCCCACTGCCAATGGGCATGGGTGACGACGATTACCTGACGGTGGTCGACGACACCCTCAATTACCTGTTGCCGCTGTATCAGCCTGATCTGGTGCTCTACGACGCCGGCGTCGATGTGCACAAGGACGATGCGCTGGGGTATTTGCAGCTGACCGACGGAGGGGTTGCCCGCCGTGACGAGGCGGTGATGCGCCATTGCCTGGGCCGGGACATTCCGGTGATGGGCGTGATTGGCGGTGGCTACAGCAAGGACCGGGAAGCGCTCGCCCGGCGGCACGGGATTCTGCACCACAGTGCCCAGCGCGTGTGGGTAGAGCGCGGGCTGTGAGCGATCACAGAACTTACCCACATCCCCTGTGGAACCGCCTGTGGATAACCTGAGTGCAAGGGCATGATCCCCTGATAACACTGGGTCTGGCGCACGCTGTACGTTTTTTGATCAAAAAGTTTTCCACAGGCTGGCCGCGTTTCATGAAGCTCGCGTAGAATGCGCGCCCCTCTTTCCACCAGTGTCCGCCCAGCCATGACGTTACCCGCCACCTCAAGCACTCAGACAGTCGTCATCATCGGCGGCGGACCTGCCGGCCTGATGGCCGCTGAAGTGCTGAGCCAAGCGGGGCTCAAGGTGGATCTCTACGACGCCATGCCCTCGGTCGGGCGCAAGTTTCTGCTGGCTGGCGTGGGCGGCATGAACATTACCCACTCCGAGCCGTCGCCTGCGTTCGTTTCCCGCTATGCCGAACGCGCCCCGGTGATCGCGCCGCTGCTGCGCAGCTTCGGCGCGCAGGCGCTGTGCGAGTGGATTCACGGTTTGGGCATCCAGACCTTCGTCGGCAGTTCGGGCCGCGTGTTCCCCACCGACATGAAAGCTGCGCCACTGCTGCGCGCCTGGCTCAAGCGCCTGCGTGAGTCCGGCGTAGTTATCCACACCCGTCATCGATGGCTGGGCTGGAATGCCGACAATACGTTGCGCATATCCGGTCCCGATGGCGAACTCGCCCTGAACCCTGCCGCCACGCTGCTCGCGTTGGGCGGGTCCAGTTGGTCGCGGCTGGGTTCGGATGGCGCGTGGGTGCCACTGCTTGAAGAACGCGGGGTCAGGATCGCGCCGCTGCAAGCCGCCAATTGCGGGTTCGACGTCTCGGCCTGGAGCGAACTGCTGCGCAGCAAGTTCGCCGGCGCGCCGCTGAAGAACATCGCGATGGGACTGCGAGACCAGACCTTGCGGCTGGGCGAATGCGTGATCACGCAGACCGGTGTTGAGGGCAGCCTCGTTTACGCCCTGTCGGCGCAGATCCGTGAGGCGATCAATCAATCGGGCTCGGCCACGGTCGAGATTGATCTGCTACCCGGCAAAACCGTGGCCGAGGTGCAAAAGGCCTTGAGCAAATCGCGCGGTTCACGCTCGATGTCCAAGCATCTGCACAGCCAGTTGGGCCTCGACGGGGTAAAAGCGGCGCTGTTACGTGAGCTCACCCCCGCTGCGACGTTCGCGGATCCCGCCCTGCTTGCGCTGGCGATCAAGGCCTTGCCACTGACACTGATCAAGCCGCGCCCGCTGGATGAAGCCATCAGCACGGCGGGCGGGGTGACGTTCGAAGCACTGAACGATCACCTGATGATCCCCTCGCTGCCCGGCGTGTTCTGCGCCGGCGAGATGCTCGACTGGGAAGCGCCCACCGGCGGCTATCTACTGACCGCCTGCTTCGCCAGCGGCCGCGCGGCAGGGCTGGGGATGGTTGACTGGTTGCGCCGCGAGTAAGGCTCAGCGCAACCAATGGGGAATCACGCCGCGCGATCGACCTGCGGCTTTAGGCCACCGCCGATGCCCTGCTTGACCGGCGCCTTGCCGTTCGAGGCCCCGGTCACCCACTTGCCCAACTCAACGCCCTTCAGCTCGATGTATTTATGAGCCAGGGCAGCCAGGCCAATCGCCACGAGAGTCACTGCGACCACCAGCGCGTTGTTGCCCAGTTCTGAACCGGTGTCCATGAAACGCTGGCCGTTGATCATTGGCGACAGATCTCGACCGGTGAGCTTCTGCGCCACGATGAATACCGTGGACAGACAAAACAGCAGCGCAGCGTGGGTCATGTAGATGGAGTATGACAACTTGCCCAGCAGCCTGAACACGGCGGTTTTCAGAAAAGTGGAAACCAGCCCGGCCTCGAAGGCGAACACCAGCACTAGTACGCAAAACGTCAGGCTGGCAATGGGTGAGCGGTCGCTGTAGTCGTTCATCACCATCCAGTACGTGGTGCACGTCAGCGCGACTTCGAGCACCGTCATCAGCCAGCGCACCGGCACGAATCGGTCGCGAACCAACAGGTAGGCGAGGTAGGTGATATTGCCGGCGAAGAAGCAGGACAGACCCAGCATCGCGCGCCAGACCAGCGGTTCGTTGTCGGTAAAGATCATCGTGAATGCAACAACAGCCACGCAGGCAAACATCAGAAAGCGGCTTCTCAACGAAAGCAGGCACAACGCACCGAACAGCATGTAGATGTAGAACTCGATGCTGATGCTCCACGACGGGTAGTTGAACGACATGGTTTCGGTGAGCGGCGTCCAGGCTTGCACCAGCAGCAGATTGGGCAGGATCTCTGACGTGTCGAACAGCCCGGTGAACGGCACGTTGTTGAGGGTGAAGCCTTTCTTCCAGGCCGCCCAACGCACCCCTTCAAAGAGGATGAACACCAGCAGCATCACCACGTGCAGCGGGTACAGGCGGAACAGGCGCGAGATGACGAAACGCTTGAAGCCGAACTGCGGTTTCAGCCCATAGGAGTGGGCCAGGACAAAACCGCTCAGCACGAAGAAGAAGTTGAGGAGGATGTCAGCTCTGCGAAAAAACGGCAGCTCAATGAAAGCGCCCACGACATGCAGGTGATAGAACACCACCAGCAAGGCGAAAACACCCCTGAAGCTGTCTAGCGTGGTAAATCGCTGAACTGATCCCATGGCCCAACGTCCCGTCCTGATTGAGAAAACGCCCTCGGCGGCAGCGAAGTCTCGCGGCCTTTACACGGTAGGGGGTTGGCCGACTTATCAACAGTTGAAATATTTCATGTCCGATACAAACGACGGCGCAAAGATTGACGCCAGCGTTTCACAAAGGTGACCAGCTGGTCACGCACCGGATGGGAAGTCGCTACATCAGCGTCGCCCGTCAATGTTTTGCTGCCAGCCTTGCAGCATGCACGCGCAAGACAACAGCGCCGGCATCGGGACGAGCCACCGCTGGATCAACTATCAACGCCGACGATGTTCGCTACCAATCGTATTGAGTTCTGATTAATTTTGCGGCGAGTAACATCAGCTCCATACCGAGTCACCCACTCATCAAACGTACTGGAGCAACCCCCATGAAAACCAACACACTGATCCTTGGCCTGGCCTTCTCTGTCTTGGCAACCAGCGCTTTCGCCCTCCCCGCTGTTGATGCCGCTCAATTTGTAAACGCGCCCGTCGTCGCTGAAAACGGTTCTTCCCACACCAACATCAATCGCGTTGCCGCTGATGGTGCTGATCGTGTTGGTGCAAACCGCGTTGCCGCTGACGGTGCTGACCGCGTTGGTGCAAACCGCGTTGCCGCTGACGGTGCTGATCGCGTGGGTGCAAACCGTGTTGCCGCTGACGGTGCTGACCGCGTTGGTGCAAACCGCGTTGCCGCTGACGGTGCTGACCGCGTGGGTGCAAACCGCGTTGCCGAAAATGGTTCGTCCCACACCCAACTGGGTCGTATTGCCGCTGATGGTGCAGACCACGCAGGTGCCAGCCGCCTGAGCTGATCGACACCCCGCTCCTCCCCCAGCCCGGCCATTGCCGGGCTTGATTGTTTCTGGGCCCCGCGTTTTCTCCTGCCTGTAGCCCACCTCGGACACGACTGTCGGACAATTCTGATATCGGTTTCAGATTCTCCCCAACCTGCCGATGCATTCGTACACATGAATGTTGTGCTGGTTTCCATAACAAAAACCCTCCAGCTGACGATTTCAAATATTTACGGATTCTGGAGAAATGGAATGAACAGTTGGATGGCCAACATCAGCGTCAATAAGAAGCTAGCCCTCGGCTTCGGCGTCGTACTTGTATTAACAGCGCTGCTGGCCCTGGTGGGGTGGAACAGCCTGGGCCAGATGAGCTTACGCAGCCAATGGGTGGGCGATATCAACAAGCTCAGCCAGAAGCTCACCGACCTGCGGGTAACGCGCCTGCAATACATGCTCAGCAACGGCGACGAAGTGGCCGCGCAAAGCGTTCAGACTGCGCTCGACGGATTCAAGGCGCAGCAGCAATTTCTGCAAAAAACCTTCACTAACCCACAGAATGTCCCGCTGATCAAAACGATGGGCGAGCAGATCAGCGCTTATGAGGCCTCGTTGAAAAAAATGCGCGAGGCCTACCAAGCGAGCGCCGGGGTGCGCGATAGCATGGGCGTCGACGCGGTAAAAGCAGCCGACCTGATTGCCGCGATCAACGATGATGTGATGAAGCTCGAACCTACGGATGAACGTCGTTTAGAGCAGTATCAGGCCGTCATTAAGGCCCGCGAAGACGTAATGCTGGTGCGCTACGAAGTGCGCGGCTACACCGCCAGCGTCTCGGCCAAGACTGAAGAAGCGGCCATGCGCCAACTGACCGCCGCCCTTGACGGCCTCGCGCCACTCAACGCCATGTTTGGCGGCACTCAGGCCGAGCGCCTGAAGCAGCTTGAAGCGGCGCTGATCGGCTATCGCAACTCGGTGCAGGGTTTCAAGCTCGCCGCCGGCAATATCAATGCTGCGCGCGCGGAGATGACCGAGGAACAGGGTGTCATTGTCAAGCTGGCGCAACAGCTCACTGATCTGCAGAACACCCTGGGCCAGGCTGACACCCAGCAGGCGCGCACGCTGCAATTAGCCGGCACGCTCCTGGCGCTGATTCTCGGCACGCTGGCGGCGATTATCATTACTCGTCAGATCACCCGTCCGCTTCAGCAGACTCTGGCCGTGGTTGATCGCATTGCCTCTGGCGATTTGTCCCACGACATGGTCGTGACCCGCAAAGATGAACTGGGCGTTCTGCAAATGGGCATACAGCGCATGGGCGCTACGCTGCGTGAACTGATCGGCGGCATCCGTGACAGCGTCACGCAAATCGCCAGCGCTGCTGAAGAGTTATCGGCCGTGACTGAACAGACCAGCGCCGGGGTCAACAGCCAGAAAGTGGAAACCGACCAGGTCGCCACCGCGATGCACGAAATGTCAGCCACCGTTCATGAGGTGGCGCGCAACGCCGAACAGGCATCGGTCGCCGCTTCTGCCGCTGACAAGCAAGCGCGCGAGGGCGACAAAGTGGTGGGCGAAGCGATCGTGCAGATCGAAAAACTGGCCGACGAAGTGGTCCGTTCCACTGACGCGATGTCCGTGCTGGAACAGGAAAGCGACAAGATCGGCAAGGTCATGGACGTGATCAAGGCCGTTGCCGAGCAGACCAACCTGCTGGCCCTCAACGCTGCCATCGAGGCCGCCCGTGCCGGTGAAGCCGGTCGCGGTTTTGCCGTGGTCGCCGACGAGGTCCGTGGCCTGGCGCAGCGCACCCAGCAATCCACCGAGGAAATCGAAGGTCTGGTCGCCGCGCTGCAAAACGGTACGCGCCAGGTCTCGGAGATTATGCTCAGCAGCCGCAATTTGACTGACAGCTCTGTCGCCCTGACGCGCAAGGCCGGAACGTCGCTGGAAAGCATTACCCAAACGGTGTCGAACATTCAGGCCATGAACCAGCAGATCGCCGCCGCTGCCGAGCAACAAAGCTCGGTGGCCGAAGAGATCAGCCGCAGCATTATCAATGTGCGCGACGTGTCCGAACAGACGGCCGCCGCCAGCGAAGAGACCGCTGCGTCCAGTGTCGAGCTCGCCCGCTTGGGCAATCAGCTGCAAATGCTGGTCAGTCACTTCAAGGTGTAAACCCGCTTTATCTGCGTCGGGCGAAAAGCCGTCCGGCGCAGGCGGTGCAAGGGGTTGAAGACGAACAGTGCGGGTGCACTGGCAAGAAAGGGATTTACTGATCCCACAATTGCCACATACTGCCCGCGCTGTTTTATTTCGTCATATTCATCTCCAACGCCGGGTTTATCTCCATGAAAAGAATGTTGCCGTATCTCCTCAGTGCCGCCCTCTCCCTCGTCCCAGTCGCTTTTTCCCACGCCGCTACCGCCCCTGCACCTGTCCAACTGATCGTCCTGAGTTCCGGCGGCATCATGGGTGCGTTCAAGGCTGTTGCCCCCGATTACGAACAGCGCGCCGGCGTGAAGCTGCAAGGCGAAGTGGCGCCATCGATGGGCGCGACGCCCCAGGCCATTCCCAACCGACTGGCCCGCCATGAGCCGGCCGACGTGGTGCTGATGGTGGGTGCGGCGCTGGACAAGTTGATCAAGGACGGCAAGGTCGATCCGAAAACCCGCGTTGATCTGGGCAAATCCTATATCGCCATGGCCGTGCGCCACGGTGCGCCGCACCCTGACATCAGCACCATGGAAGCCTTCAAGCAGACCCTGCTGGACGCCAAAAGCATCGCCTATTCGGACAGCGCCAGCGGCGTGTACCTGTCCCGCGTGCTGTTCAGCCAGATGCACATCGCCGACCGGATCCAGAGCAAAAGCCGCATGATTCCCGCCGAGCCCGTCGGCGAAGTTCTCGCACGGGGCGACGCCGAGATTGGCTTTCAGCAGTTGAGCGAGCTCAAGCCGGTGGACGGCATCGACATCATCGGCCTGATCCCTGACCAGGCGCAGCAGATGACTCTCTACTCTGCGGGCGTCGTCACCCAGAGCAAGCACCCTGAACAGGCCAAACAGTTTCTGGAGTTCCTGAGCTCGTCGGCAGCCGCGCCGGCGATCAAGGCCAGCGGCCTGGACCCGATCGCGAAGTAACCGGGATATTCGGCGAACGCGATCACATCTGTAGGAGCCGGCTTGCTGGCGAGCGCGGCGTGCCAGGCGACAGGGATTTCTTATCCAGAACGCCATCGCGGGCAAGCGCGCTCCTACGCCTGTCGGCAGAAGCGAGACCAAGACACGCCGGGCTTATGTGAGCGCCAGCTCGATCAGCTCACCGCGCACGTCATCACCCTCGATGTGCAGCATGCCCACGGTGATCGGCAATTTGAACCGTCGCGGTCCGGCGCTGCCCGGGTTGATGAACAGCACACCGTCGCGCATCTGCTGCAAGGGCCGGTGGGAGTGCCCGGTGACCACGACGCGCACCTCCTCTGGCAGTGATTTCGGCACCTCGGCCAGTATGTGCGTGGTGTAAATCGCGACATCGCCGATCCGCAAAGTCGCTTCATAGGGCACGTCGCAAGCCCAGACGTCGTCGGTGTCGTTGTTGCCTCGCACCACCGTGAGGGGCGCGATGGCCTTCAACGCGTCGAGGATCTCCGGCTTGCCGATGTCGCCACCGTGGATCAGGTAGTCGCAGCCCTGCAACGCTTCCAGTGCCTGAGGGCGAAGCAGGCCGTGGGTGTCCGAGATCAAGCCGACTTTTACGCTCATCGTTCAGCTCCCCGGCGCCGACATGGCGGTCTGTTTCGATTGCACGCGCTTCATGCTGATCATCGCGAGCAAGGCAACTACGGCCACCAGCGCGGCGAAGAACTCGCCCACATGCTCCAGACCAAACACGCGCACGCTGAAACCCACCGCCACCACCGGCACGGAAATCGACACGTAAAGGACGACGAAGAACGCGGAAGTGACCGCTGCCTTCTGATCGGGCGGGCTACTGGCCGTGACCGCGCCCATGCCGGCGCGCAGGATCATGCCCTGCCCGACGCCTGCCACCAGACCCGCCGCGATCAACAGCCCCAACTGCGACGTGGCAATGCTCAGCCCCAGACAAATCATGCCGGCGATCAACCCGAGACAGCCCAGCGTCATGTGCCGGTCCTTCGGCAGCACCTGCAGCAAGGCCTGGCCAATGATCGACGCGACGAAAAACAAGCCGATCACCGCCCCGATCAACAGCCCGCCTTGCTCGTGCATGACGTGAATCATCACCGACGGCACCATGCTGGTGAACAGTCCCGCCACGCTGAAACCCGCCAGTCCGGCGATGGACGCGGAGATAAACACGCTGCGCACGGAGGCCGGAACGGAAGGCTTCTGAATGCCCAGTTTCAGGGTCGCCGGACGCTGCACGGTTTCGCGAATCAACGCGATACCAACCGTCGCCAGCACGAGCATCACCAAGTGCACATAAAACACCAAGTGCAGCGCATCTGGCAGAAACTGCGAAGTAAAGCCAGCCAGCAAAGGCCCGATACCAAGGCCGAACATATTGGCGGCGGTGGCCACCAGCGTGGCGTTCTTCCAGGTCTTGGGGGCCAGTTCAATGACGGCCACGGTGGCGGTGCCGGTCATGATGCCCGCGCTGAAGCCGGAAAAAAGCCGTCCGATCAGCAGGCCGCCAATCGAATCGCTGAACAGAAAGATCACCGCGCTGACCGCCCCCATCGCCAGCCCCGCCAGCAACAACGGCTTGCGCCCCAGTTGATCGGACCAACTGCCCACCGCCAGCAGCGCTGCAATAACGCCCGCCGCGTAGATCGAGAAAATAATGGTCAGCCAGCTTGCGTCGAAGCCGAGCCGCTGTTGATAGAGCGCATACAGCGGCGTGGGCAGCGTGGTGCCGACCATGGCGATCAGCAACGCGCAGGCGGCGAAGATGAAGTCGCGCGTAGAAGAAGAGGAAGCAGGCAAGGACATGAGCGCTCCGGGCACCGGTATAAACAAGGTACGCAGTGTCGCCGATACAGATCGAGCAAGGTAGACCTGCGAGGGTTATTGAGGGTGCCTGAGCAGGCGTTTTTGAAGTATGCGTGAACATATTCATCATCAGTTTAAACACTTTGACTTTGCGTGCTTCGCGCCCACGGACCCGGATGAAAGTACAAACACGACAATACCAAAGCGATAATCAGGCTGAAAACGCAGGTTTAAAAAACCGCAATACCGGATATCACAAAAGACTTTTACGGAATGGGAGAATAACTAAAGGAGTGAACTAATCCGCTGTTTGGCTAACCCGGGAAAGTTCTTTAGAGTCCCGTCCTTAATACCCGCTCAGCAGTGAAAAACTTGTGAATAACGATCTACAACTTGTTAAATCAGCACTGACGCGCTTCGGCGTCATGTTGGCGCTCACGCTCTTCAGTATCGGCATGGTGTTCATCGACATCTTCATCGCCAAGACCGACATCCTCGAAACCTCGTTCACCGAAGTCAGCCAGGAACTCATGCTGGCGATTATCGCCGGGGTGTTCTGGCTCTCGGCGCGCCAGCCGGGGCAGCGTGGCGTCGGCATCCTGGTGGGTGGCTTCTTCGGCTGCATGCTCATTCGTGAGCTCGACGGGTTGTTTGACCCGATCAGTCACAGTTTCTGGCTGTGGCCCGCTCTGCTCACCGCGGGCACCTGCGCCTACAAGGCCTTGGGCTACAAGAACGCGTGGCGCGACGTGGTTTCGGGACTCGCCCGTTTTTCCCTGCGTCCGGCGTTCGGTTTCATCATGGCCGGCCTGTTGGTGCTGATTTTCTCGCGACTCTTCGGCATGGGCTCGCTGTGGCACGGCATCCTTCAGGGCGGCTACGCGAGGTTGGCGAAAACCACCGTCGAAGAAGGTGTCGAACTGCTGGCCTACAGCATTTGCCTGGGCGGCGCGCTGGACTATTTTCTGGAGCTGCGCCGCGATCTTTCGCGCTTTGACGAGCTCACCGAACTGCAGATTTCCGTGCCCGTCAAAGCCAGACATCGCGCTGTCGCCCAGGCATTGGAAACCAGCGTCTGAATCTGGCGTCGGCGCAGCGGCCGACCGCCAGTTAACCCCTGGCCAGCGCCCAAAAATAAAGCCGTCGGTTTCGATATCCGCGCCGAGACAGGCATCCTTTCGCGCCCTCCATCGTGCTAGCCTTGGCACTCTTTGGAGGGATGCGACTGCCCCGCAGGTTGTCCCGGATTTCAGGCAGCCAATCGCCCATGAGCAAGAAAACCCCCGTTACCATTTCCGACATCGCCCGCCGCGTGAACATGACGCCTGTCACGGTTTCCCGGGCGCTGAACAAACCTGATCTGGTCAAGCCCGCCACCCTGGCGCGCATTCTGGAAGTGGCGCAAGAACTCGACTACGTCCCCAATGCATTTGCCCGCAGCCTCAAGCGCAGCGAGAGCATGATCATTGGTGTCATTACCGCGTCGGTGGACAACCCCTTCTACAGCGAGATGATCAAGGCGATCTCCCGCGAGGCGAAAACCCGCGGTTACACCATCATGCTGGTGGACACCGACGGCTCCGAAGAACTCGAAGCCAAAGCGGTGGATACGCTGCTCAGTTATCGCGTGGCCGGTATCGTGCTGTCACCGGTGTCGGACGAGCCGGCGTACCAGCCGGTCTATCTGAGCCGGCTGAGCAATGGCGACATCCCGGTGGTGCAGCTGGACCGCGCTTTGCCTGCCAGCCCGTTCAGCCATGTGGTGCTCGACAACTATCACAGCGGCCTGAAAGGCGCGCGTTACCTGCTGGCGCAGAGCCCGGCGATGCGTCGCATGCTGGTGCTGACCGGCCCTGCGCATTCGCGGATTTCCGAGGAACGTCTGAAGGGCGTGAAGGCGGCGATCGCCGAGAGCGGCAAGCCGGTGCAACTGGATGTGTTTGCCGGGGACTACACGCTGGAGCCGTCCCACCAGAGCACGCTGGATTACCTGCGCGACCATCCAGTGCCGGACGCGATTTTCGGCTTCAACCAGCTCATCACCCTGGGTGCCATGAAAGCCCTGCGTGACCGCGATATCGCCCACCACAGCGTGGCCATCTGCGGCATTGACCGGCTGCCGTTCGCCGATATCTTCGGCATCCCCATCGCCTGCATCGCCCACGATGCCTCGCTGGCCGGAAGCAGCGCGGTGAAGATGCTGATGGAGCGAATCGAGGATCGGCATCTGCCGAAGGCGCAGGTGGTGATTGTCGGGGAGTTGGAGAATGGCGTTGGCGGGTGAGCCTTTATTATCGACTCATCGCCAAACCTCTCCCGTGAAACTCTTACCCTCCCCAACTCGACGCGGTCCCCTGTAGGAGCGTGGCTTGTCCCGCGATCGACCGGGAACCGGTCGCGATGACAGACGCTGCGGTATTTCTGTTTCACCGCGTCGACAGACTTTGCTGCCGGTGCCCGGCAGATCGCGGGACAAGCCACGCTCCTACCATTGCGAGTTGCGTTCTACCGGCTCGTGTATCCCCCATCAATCGGGAGCGACACGCCGCTGATCATCGACGCCGCGTTGCTGAGCAGGAACAGGATCGGCGCCGCGACTTCTGCAGTTTCGGCGAAGCGGCCGAGGGGAATGGCCGCCAACGCCGGGTCGCGCTTGCTCGGCTCGCCCCAGGCCATCTGCGCCATGGGCGTCAGCGTCACGGTGGGGTTGACGCTGTTGACGCGAATCCCGTGCCGACCCCATTCGCCACACTGCACACGGGTCATGGCATCCATCGCGCCCTTCGAGGCGCAATAGCTCAGGTGATCGTCCAGCGCGACCAACGAGGCCTGGCTCGACACATTGACGATGCTCCCCGCCACGCCTTCGGCGATCATCTTCTTCGCCACCGCCCCCGCGATCATCGCTGCCGCGCGCACATTGACCGCCATGACCTGATCGAACGCCGCAGCGCTGACCTCGCTCGCGGATTCCAGTATGGAAATCCCTGCGCAGTTGACCAGGCCGTGCATCACTGGCAAGTCCGCCAGCACTGCGGCCAATGTCTGTTGATCCGCCACGTCCACGCGCAACGGCTGGCAGCCCTGCGCCGCAAGTTTTTCCAGAGCCGCTGCATCGCGGCCCATGGCATAGACCTCGCCGCCACTGTTCAGCAGTTGCTGCGCGACCTCCCAGCCGATGCCGCTGCTGGCGCCAGTGACCAGAACGCGCTGGCCGCTGAAATCAAATTGAGCCGTGTTCACAGTCACGCTCCCTGCAAGCGATGCATGATCGGTTTCAGCGCCGGGTAAAGCGCCACGTAATCGGCGAACAGTCGCGAGTACAGGGCGACGTTCTCGGCCTGAGGCTCGGCCCGGCGCTCCAGTTGAACCCAGCCTTTGTGGACCTGCGCCTCATCCACCAATCCAACCGCGTGGGCCGCCAGCAAGGCCGCACCGAGGGCCGCTTCGACTTCCTGCACGATGGTGTAGACCGGGAAGTTGGTGACGTCGGCGATGATTTGCATCCACAGGTCCGAGTGGCTGGCACCGCCGACCACGATCAGCCGAGGGTCCAGGGATTGCGCGCCCCGTGTACCCGCTTCGATGTTGTGCCGAAGCGCGAACGTGACGCCTTCGAGTACCGCGCGGTAAAGGTGAATCCGGCTGTGATAGAGGCTCAGGCCGACAAAGCTGCCGCTGGCTTTGGCGTCCCACACCGGACTGCGCTCACCCATCAGGTAGGGCTGAAACAGGACGCCATCGCTGCCGGCCGGGATCTTCATCGCCGCGCGTTCGAGAATGACGTGACTGTCTTCACCGCTCTCGCGCCCCTGCTGCTCTTCGGCCTGACAGAACTGCTCGCGAAACCAGCTGACCGAGGCGCCGGCGGTGATCGCGCCGCCGAAGATGTAGAGGTCCTTCGCGCCGTTGAAGACATGGGGAAAACTGACCAGACCGTGCCGGGCATCGACCTGCTGATTGAGGTAGCCCCAGCACATGCTGGTGCCAATCATTGCCACGTGGTTGCCGGCCTGGGTGACGCCAGCGGCGAAAGTCGCCATGGCGGCATCGACACCGCCACCCAGTAGCGGTGTGCCCGCCGTCAGTCCAAGCCGCTCGGCCCATTCGGGCAACAGGCCACCGACGACATCACCGGAGTGAACCAGCCGCTGGGGCATCATCGATGCCGGGATACCCAACGCGTCGAGCATCTCCGCCGACCAGCCCCGCGCCTTGACGTCGTAGACGCCGCCGATGTTGCCGGCAGAGCTGTGGTCCACCGCGACCTCACCGGTCAGGCAGTAATTGACGTAGCTGTTGGGCGGCAGCAGGTAGCGCGTGTCGGCCCAGACCTGCGGCTGCTTGTCCTTGAGCCAGAGCATTTTGGTGAAGCCGTAATAGCTGTCCACCGAGTTGCCGGTGATGGTGTAAAGCCGTTCGAGATCGACGTGCTGATTGACCCACTCGACCTGTGCCTCGGCGCGGCGGTCCATCCAGATCAGGCACGGATACAAGGGCTTGATCTGCGCATCAACGGCAATGCCTGAGCCGCCGTACAGGCTGCTGACACACAGGGCTTTGACGCTGTCTTTGGGCAACGCGCTTTTGCGCATGCAGGCGGCGACGCAGATTTCCACGGCGTCGAGCCAGACCTGCGGCCATTGCTCGGCCCAGCGCGGTTTGGGCGTGTCGACCTTATAACTGTGACTGTGCTGCGCGACGATATTGCCCTGTGCATCGACCAATAACGCCTTGGTGCTTTGGGTGCCGATGTCGACACCGATGACGTAATCCATCCGGGTGCGCTCTTGTTGTTATAGGAGTGCTACGCAAGACCTGTAGGAGCGTGGCTTGTCCCGCGATCGACCGGGAACCGGTCGCAATCATGAGGCCACGGTATGCCTGATTCACCGCGTGGCCAGGTTTGCTGCCGGTTCCCGGCAGATCGCGGGACAAGCCACGCTCCTACAGAATGGGGGTTATCCGTTAACGGGTTTCAGCAGCACTTTGATCGACTTGGTCGAGTCCGCCAGGGCGAACGCTTCGGCATAGTCGTCCAGGCCGAAGTCATGGGTGACGATGCCTTCCGACGTCACCAATTCACGCTCGAACAGGTCGATGGCAATCGGGTAGCAATAAGGGCCCAGGTGAGCGCCGCGCACGTCGAGTTCCTTGCGATCGCCGATGATCGACCAGTCAGCGCTGGTCTCGGCGCCGAACACGCTGAACTCGACGAAGCGGCCCAGCTTGCGGATAAGGTCAAGGCCCTGGGTGACGCCAATCGGCACGCCGGTGGTCTCGATATAAACGTCGCAGCCGTAACCGTCGGTGAGGCCGTTGATGATCTCTTTCGCGTTGTCGCGGCTCGGGTTGATCACCACATCGGCGCCGAATTTTTTCGCCAGTTCCAGACGCTCGTCGACCATGTCGATGACCACCAGCTTCTTCGGCGTTTTCAACGCAGCCACTTGCACCATGCACAGGCCCAGCGTGCCGGCGCCGGCGATCACCAGCACGTCGTCGAGCTGAACATCACCGCGGTTCACCGTGTGAATCGAACAGGCCATTGGCTCGATCAGCGCAGAATCTTCCAACGACACCGACTCAGGGATGTGATGCACGATGGCGGTCTTCGGGATGCGCATGTATTGCGCCATGCCGCCCTCGGCGACGTCTTTCTGGAAGCCGAAGATGTTGTGCACTTCGCACATCCAGTACTTGCCGGACTTGCAGAATTTGCACTTCTCGCACGGGACGATCTGCTCGGCGATAACCTTGTCACCCACCTTCACGCCGAAGTGCTCTTCAGCGCCCTCGCCCACCGAATCGACGTAGCCGAAGAACTCGTGGCCCGGCACCACCGGCGCCTTGACCCACGGGCTTTCACCGCCCCAGAACATCGCCGCGCCCGAATGGCATTTGCAGTCACTGGCGCAGATCCCGCAGGCACCGATGCGGATCACCAGTTCATTGGCCCGCGCGACGGGCTTGCTGATCTGCTCCAGACGGTAGTCTTTCGGGGCATGGCAAACGACGGCTTGCATGGTGGTTTTTGTGTTTTGTTCCATGTCGGGTTACCTGTTTGGGTTTGTTTGATGACCTGTAGGAGCGCGCTTGCCCGCGATGGCGGCAGACCCGTTGCATTATTGTCGTCTGACACGACGCCATCGCGGGCAAGCGCGCGCCTACAGGTGAGGGTTCGATACCGGTTTATTTATGCCGCTGCCGACTGATGAAGATCGCCAGCAAAATGATTCCGCCCTTGATCACGCTCTGCACATAGGGCGAGACGCCAAGCATATTCAGGCCGTTGTTCAGCACGCCCAGCAGCATCGCGCCCACCAGCGTGCCGATGATCACGCCGCGTCCGCCGGCAATCGACGCACCGCCCAGCACCACCGCGGCAATGGCGTCCAGCTCAAAACCGACGCCGGCGTTCGGTTGCCCGCTCATCAGCCGCGACGACAACACCAGCCCGGCAATCGCTGCCGTCAGCCCGCTGATCGAGTACACCAGCAGCTTGAACCGCGAGGCACGCACGCCAGACAGACGCACGGCTTCTTCGTTACCGCCGATGGCATACACGTAGCGGCCGACGCGGGTGTGCTGCAGCAGCACCCAAGCGAAAAAGTACGTCGCCAGCATGATCAGGATAGGCACTTGAATACCAAACAGCGTGCCGCGCCCGAACCAGGCAAACCACTCCGGCATCCCCGCAATCGGGTAGCCGTCGGTGTACATCAGGCCCAGCCCGCGCGCGATGCCCATGGTCGCCAGCGTCACGATGATCGGCGGCATTTTCAGGTACGCCACAAAGATGCCGTTGCCCACCCCGAAGCCCACGCCAATCAGCAAACCGATGAGGATCGCAATCGGCGCGGGGACGCCTGCGACCATCAGCCCGGTGGTCAACGTGCCGGACAGCGCCATCACCGGTCCGACCGATAAATCGATGCCACCGGTGAGAATCACGCAGGTCATGCCGACCGCGATGATGGCGTTGATCGACACCTGGCGGGCGATGTTTTCCAGATTCGCGCCGGTGAGAAACTTGTCGCTGGCGAAGATCATGAAGACCGTCACCACCACCAGGCCCACGAACGGGTAGAAAGCCGGCGAGCGGATCAATCGCGCGAAGTTGAGTTTCATCCGGTTGGGCTGCGCGGTCATGGTTTTAATGGAGGTGTTCACTGTTCAGGCTCCCGGTGGCGTGGCGCATCACTTCCTGCGGATTGATGGCCGAAGCCTCCAGCACATTGACGATAGCGCCCTTGTTGAAAACGGCCACGCGGTCGCACATACCGATGATTTCCGGCAGTTCCGAAGAGATCATGATGATCGCGAAGCCTTGTTCGGTGAGTTTGCGCATCAGGGTGTAGATCTCCGCCTTCGCGCCGACGTCGATGCCTCGGGTCGGCTCGTCGAAGATCAGGATGTCGCAGTGGTGATTGATCCAGCGCGCGATCACCACCTTCTGCTGATTCCCGCCGCTCAGGTTGATGACCCGGCTTTCACAGCTCGGCGCCTTGATCGACAGCTGCTTCATCAGCTCGGCCGTGATGGTGTCTTCCTTGTGCCGATCAAGCAGGTGCGCCGCGCCTTCGTACTTGCCCAGATTGTTCAGGGAGATATTCTCGCGAATGCTGAAATCCACGATCAGCCCTTCGCTCTTGCGGCTTTCCGGCAACAGGCCGATGCCACTGGCCAGCGCCTGCGCCGGATCATTGAGGTGCGCCGGCTGCCCTCGCAGCAGCACATCCCTGCTGACCACCGGCAGCGCGCCGATCACACCTAACGCCAATTCCGTACGCCCGGACCCTACCAGCCCGGCAAAGCCGAGAATCTCGCCCTTGTGCAGATTGAAACTGTTGTGCGGGCCGTTGCGGGTCAGCTGGATGTCACGCACTTGCAGCACGACTTCGCCCTGAGCGCGGGACTGTTTGGGCGGAAAGCTCGCTTCCAGTCGCCGCCCCACCATCATCTCCACCAGCGTGTCGATGTCGCTGTTGGCGACGGTCAGCGCGCCGACGTTGGCGCCATCGCGCAGCACGCTGATGCGGTCGCAGACCTGAAAAATCTCTTCCAGATGGTGAGAGATGAAGATCACCGCCACGCCCTGGCTTTTCAGCTCGCGCATGATGTCGAACAGCAGCTCGGCCTCGGAAGGCGTCAGGGTGGCGGTCGGTTCGTCGAGAATCAGCAAACGCGCTTCAAGGGCCAGTGCCTTGGCGATCTCGACAAATTGCTGCTCGGCCACACTCAAGTGTTGCACCGAGCAATCCAGATTGATTTTCACGCCGAGGCGGTCGAACAGCGCGATGGCTTTCTCGCGCATCTCGCCTTTACGCAGCAAGCCGAAGCCGTTGACGATCTCGTGACCGAGGAAAATATTCTCCACGGCATTGAGATAGGGGATCAGGCTGAATTCCTGAAAGACGATGCCGATGCCGGCGGCAATGGCCTCGTTGTAGGTCGCGAAATGCTGTTCCGCGCCGTCAATGAGAATGCTGCCTTTGTCCTGATGCTCTACCCCCGCGAGGATCTTCATCAGGGTCGATTTGCCCGCCCCGTTCTCACCAAGCAATGCGTGAATTTCGCCGCGCTCGACCTGCAGGTTGATCGACTTGAGCGCCTGCACGCCCGGGTAGCTTTTACAGATGTTTTCCAATTGCAGAAGGCAGCTCATGGGCACCTCGTCGCAGCAAAAAATCGCTGCGCAACTCACATCAATCCGTGGCGCCCGCCTGGGCAAAAAAGCTTCAGGCGAGCGGCGCCACGCCCGTTACCAGGTGAAGGTTTTCGCCTTCGCCTGATCCACCAACAGGATGTCGACCGGAATGGTCGCCGGGACTTGTGAGCCCCACTTCTTGGCGAGCGCCAGCCCCAGGGCCAGACGTACCTGGTCGCGAGGGTACTGTGCGGAAGTGGCGATGAACTTGCTGTTGGGCTTCTGGATTTCCTTGATGGCTTCGGGCGCACCGTCGACGCTGGTCAGCTTGACGTCCATGCCGCTGGATTCGATGGCCGCCAGGGCGCCAAGGGAACCGTTGTCGTTGACGCTGAACAGGCCTTTGAGATTGGGCTGCGCCTGCAGCATGTTTTCAGTCACGGTCAGCGCTTGATCACGCTCCTGCTTGCCGTTCTGAATGCTGACAATCTTGATGTCTTTGTATTTTCCCAAGGCTTCCTTGCAGCCGCGCACGCGCTCGAGAATCGGCACCACCGCGATGCCATCGAGAATCCCGACGTCACCCTTTTGGCCGATGTTTTTGGCCAGGTAATCGCAGGCCTGCACGCCAGCGTCAAAGTTCTTCGAGCCGACGAACGAGTCCAGCGGGCCATTGGCCTGAGCGTCCACCGCCACCACTACCACGCCTTTGTCGTGGGCCTGCTTGACGGCGGACTGAACGCCGACCGAATCGGTCGGGTTGATGATCAGGATATCGATGCCTTTCTGGAGCATGTCTTCGATGTCGCTGATCTGCTTGGACACATCATGGCGCGCGTCAGTGACCAGCAGCGTCGCACCGATGCTGGCAGTGGCATCCTGAAGGGCGTCCTTCATAGTCACGAAATAGGGGTTGTTGATCTCTTGAAACGAAGCACCGATTTTCAGCGGGCCGGTCTTGGCCGCATCGGCAGCCTGGACATTGATGGCACTGCCGCAGGCGACAGCCACGGCGAGGGAACAGAGAGCGGCGGAAAAGCCCTTCTTGAGGCGAATTGTCATAGCGAAAAATCCCGTTGTTTTTATTGTTAAAGCGGAAATGTCATCGTTAACATTTTCGAAATTAGCAGAGAAACAAGGGGTCCGCAATATCCGCTGGCGACCGTTGGTAACCCCGGCATAACCACCGTTCGGCGAGTATGCTGGCGCAACCTGGTGCTAACGGCCTCATGGGCTTTGACCTTACGTCGCGTTGACAAAATTTGCGGGGCCTGCTGATAATCCCGCACACGTCATACGACAACCGATGACACCATAAAAACAACATCAGAATCAGGGCTTCCCACGATGACTGAATTCAACGCCCAGGCCCCGCTCAATCGCATTTTGCTGACGGGCGCCGCTGGCGGCCTCGGTAAAGTCCTGCGCGAAAGCTTGCGTCCATTTGCCAAGATCCTGCGCCTTTCCGATATCGCCGACATGGCACCGGCGGCCGGCCCGCACGAAGAAGTGCAGCTCTGCGACCTGGCCGACAAAAAAGCGGTTCATGAGCTGGTCGAAGGCGTCGACGCCATCGTTCACTTTGGCGGCGTCTCGGTCGAGAGGTCCTTTGAAGAGATTCTTGGCCCGAACATCTGTGGCATCTTCCACATCTACGAAGCGGCGCGCCGGCATGGCGTGAAGCGAGTGATCTTCGCCAGCTCCAACCATGTGATCGGGTTCTACCGCCAGGATGAAGTCATCGACGCCAGCGCCATGCGTCGTCCGGACAGCTATTACGGCCTGTCAAAATCCTACGGCGAAGACATGGCCAGCTTCTATTTCGATCGCTACGGCATCGAGACCGTCAGCATCCGCATCGGCTCCTCATTCCCTGAAGCACAGAACCGTCGCATGCTCGCCAGCTGGTTGAGCTACGACGACCTGACCCAATTGATCGAACGCGGCCTGTTTACCCCGAACGTCGGCCATACCGTCGTTTACGGCGCGTCGGACAACAGCAAGGTCTGGTGGGATAACCGCCTGGCCAATCACTTGGGCTATCAGCCGAAAGACAGCTCCGAGCAGTTTCGCGCCAAGGTCGAAGCGCAGCCGATGCCGGCTTCCGACGACCCCGCCATGGTTTACCAAGGCGGTGCATTCGTGGCGAACGGGCCGTTCGGCGACGAGTAAGACTTAACGGCGGCCAGGCCGACTGCGAGGTCGGCTTCTCATCATAAAAATCAGGGAACGATGTTCATGGAAGCTGAGCTGATTCTCGATGCACGCAACGCCACCGGTGAATCGCCGGTGTGGAGCGCTCAGGAACAAGCCCTCTACTGGGTCGACATTCCGGCCCGTCACCTCCATCGGTGGAGCTCGCAAGACGGTCGCACCACCCGTTGGGATGCGCCGGAAATGCTCGCCTGCATTGCACGCTACGGCGACGGCAGCTGGCTGGCCGGCATGGAAAGCGGGTTGTTCCGCCTTTATCCCCAGGACGACGGGACTGTCACCACGCAACTGCTGAGCAGCGTTGAACACGCCAGCGACAACATGCGTTTCAACGACGGCCGCTGCGATCGCCAGGGCCGCTTCTGGGCCGGCACCATGTTCATGGACATGGCGAAGGCGTCGACGGTGGGTGCGCTGTATCGCTACAGCACCGGCCAGGCCGAGCCGCTGACCGCGCAGATTACCGACATGATCGTGCCCAACGGCCTGGGGTTCAGCCCGGACGGCCGCATCATGTACCTCTCCGATTCCCACCCTTGCGTGCAGAAGATCTGGGCCTTCGATTACGACACCGACACCGGCACGCCGCACAATCGCCGACTGTTCGTGGACATGAATCACCACGCCGGTCGCCCCGACGGCGCCGCGGTCGACGCCGATGGCTGCTACTGGATCTGCGGCAACGATGAAGGCGTGATCCATCGTTTCACCCCTGAAGGCAAGCTGGATCGCTCGCTCACAGTACCGGTGAAAAAGCCCGCCATGTGCGCCTTCGGCGGCTCGAATCTGGACACGCTTTACGTCACCTCGATACGCCCCGGCGGCGACATCAGCGACCAGCCGCTGGCTGGCGGCGTGTTTGCGTTAAACCCCGGAGTGAAGGGCCTCGAAGAACCCCTTTTCAAAGGCTGAGCCAGAGACTCGGCCAACGCTGCGCCGCCTTACCGCTTTCCCGTTCGATCTGAAAAAACAATAACAACACCGGAGAACATCCATGGACTTCAAACGCAAGTTGATCCTCGCCGCACTCCCTTTGGCGCTGTGCCTTTCAAACACAGCGCTGGCCGAAATCAAAATCAAGTTCGCTGAAGTACACCCCGCAGGTTACCCGCCCGTTGTCGCTGAACAGAACATGGGCAAAAAACTGGAGGAGCAAAGCAAAGGCGAGATCAGCTTCAAAATGCACGCCGGCGGCGTGCTCGGCTCCGAGAAGGAAGTCGTCGAGCAGGTGCAGCTCAACGCCATCCAGATGACCCGCATCAGCCTCGGCATCGTCGGGCCGGTGGTGCCGGACGTGAACGTGTTCAACCTGCCCTTCGTGTTCCGTGATCACGCCCACATGCGCCACGTGATCGATGGCCCGATCGGCCAGGAGATCCTCGACAAAATCACCCAATCCGAAGCCAAGCTGGTCGCGCTGGCCTGGATGGACGGCGGCACGCGCAACCTCTACACCAAGAAGCCGGTACGCGGCATTGCGGACCTAAAGGGCATGAAGATTCGCGTGCAGGGCAATCCGGTGTTCATCGACACCATCAACGCGATGGGCGGCAACGGGATTGCCATGGCGACCGGTGAAATTTTCAGCGCCCTGCAGACCGGCGTCATCGACGGCGCCGAAAACAATATGCCTACCCTGCTCGAGCACAACCACTATCAGAACGCCAAGTTCTACACCCTCACCGAGCATTTGATTCTCCCGGAGCCGGTGGTGATGTCCAAAGCCGCCTGGGAAAAACTGAGCCATGAACAGCAGGCGCTGGTGAAAAAACTGGCGGTCGAAGCCCAGGCTGAAGAGCGTGTCTTGTGGGACAAAAAGTCAGCCGACAGCGAAACCAAGCTGAAGGCGGCGGGCGTCGAGTTCATCACACTGACGCCGGACCAGAAGAAAGCCTTCTACGACGCGACGGCGAGCGTACGCGCTCAGTACGGCGCGCCTTATGCCGACTTGATCAAGCGTATCGAAGCCGTTCAATAAGTCCTTCAGCCCGATAGCACTGCGGTGGCGGCCAAAGCCGCTCACCGTTGTTGTGGTGAGCCTATGAAAAACACGATTCTGCGTTTCAATGACGCACTGTATCGCCTCTGCATCGGGATCGCGGGCCTGTCGATGCTGACCATGGCGCTGATCATCCCGTGGGGCATCTTCACCCGCTACGTCCTGGGTACCGGCTCTAGCTGGCCGGAACCCACCGCCATTCTGCTGATGGTGGTGTTCACCTTCTTTGGCGCCGCCGCCAGTTACCGGGCCGGCGCTCACATGGCCGTGAATATGGCCACTGACCGCCTGCCGGAAGCCGCGCGTAATGCCGCCGCTGTGCTGGTGCAAATCCTCATGGCCGTGGTGTGCGTATTCATGGCGGTCAAGGGCATGAAGCTGTGCCTGAGTACCTGGAACCAGTTTCTGGGCGAGATGCCGTCATTGCGGGTTGGGATTTCCTATCTGCCGATTCCCATCGGTGGCGCACTGACGTTGATCTTCGTCCTGGAGAAACTGTTCCTGGGGGACCAGCGTCACCGTCGGGTGGTGAGTTATGACGTGGTCGAATCCAGCGAAGAGGCAGCATGATGGACGCATTTATTCTGTTGGGCAGCTTCATCGCGTTGATCCTGATCGGCATGCCCGTGGCCTACGCACTCGGCCTGTCAGCGTTGATCGGCGCGTGGTGGATCGAGATCCCTTTCGACGCGCTGATGATTCAAGTCGCAGGCGGTGTGAACAAGTTCTCGCTGCTGGCGATCCCGTTCTTCGTGCTGGCCGGCGCGATCATGGCCGAGGGCGGCATGTCACGGCGGCTCGTGGCGTTTGCCGGCGTGCTGGTGGGATTCGTGCGCGGCGGTTTGTCCCTCGTTAACATCGTCGCCTCGACGTTCTTCGGCGCCATTTCCGGCTCGTCGGTGGCCGACACCGCGTCGGTGGGTTCGGTGCTGATTCCGGAGATGGAGCGCAACGGCTATCCCCGGGACTTCTCCACGGCAGTGACGGTGAGTGGTTCGGTGCAAGCGTTGCTGACGCCCCCCAGCCACAACTCGGTGCTGTATTCGTTGGCCGCAGGTGGCACGGTGTCGATTGCCTCGCTGTTCATGGCCGGAATCATGCCGGGCCTGTTGCTCAGCGCCGTGATGATGGTGCTGTGCATGATCTTCGCCCGTAAGCGTAATTACCCAAAGGGCGAAGTGATCCCGCTGCGCAAGGCGCTGAAAATTGCCGGCGAAGCCCTGTGGGGCATGATGGCGATGGTGATCATCCTCGGCGGCATCCTGTCGGGCGTGTTCACGGCCACTGAGTCCGCAGCGATCGCTGTGCTGTGGGCGTTCTTCGTGACCATGTTCATCTACCGCGATTACAAATGGCGTGACCTGCCCAAGCTAATGCATCGGGCCGTGCGCACGGTTTCCATCGTGATGATCCTGATCGGTTTCGCCGCCAGCTTCGGCTACATCCTGACGCTGATGGAAATCCCGATGAAGATCACCACGGCGTTTCTGACGCTGTCGGACAACCGCTATGTGATCCTGATGTGCATCAACGTCATGTTGCTGCTGCTGGGCACGGTAATGGATATGGCGCCGCTGATCCTCATCCTCACCCCGATCCTGCTGCCGGTGATTGTCGGCATCGGTGTCGATCCGGTGCACTTCGGCATGATCATGCTGGTCAACCTCGGCATCGGTCTGATAACGCCGCCTGTGGGAGCTGTGCTCTTCGTCGGCGCTGCGGTGGGCAAGGTCACCATCGAGGCCACGGTGAAAGCGCTGCTGCCGTTCTATGTCGCCCTGTTTCTGGTGCTGATGGCGGTGACCTACATTCCTGCAATTTCGCTGTGGCTGCCAAGCGTAGTGCTGTAAATCACGCGAGGGGACAGCGCTGAGAAAACGCCCTCTTTCCGAGGGCGTTTTTTGTTTATTGCCCCCCTAAACAGCCTTGCCTGCCTCACGGCCGAACGGGGTGCGACATATTCAGCGACACATATTCGTTACGCCTCGTGGCCCTTCTGGTTCGTGCATCCTGCGTCGATCTGTTTCATAAATGGACAGAAAACCGCGTTTTTTTCGTCGAAATAAACATTTTGAAATATTCTCTCCTTGCGCATGGATAAAGTTGTGCTAGCTGCTAGGCTCTGGCCTCGCCCGGCTGAAACGGTACATCTCAAGCAGTAGGTCCGACGGGTTTCTTTGTTCCTCGGTCTACGTCATGAGGTTGCCGCCAGATGCCTTACACGACTTTTTCGGAAGCTCAGGTCCAGAGCTTGATCAAGGCCATCGACAGTGACGGATACGCTGTCTTGCCGGGCTGGGCCAGCCCGTCCCAACTCCAATCTCTGCAAGCACTGGTTGCCCGGACGGTTGCCGATTGCGGCAACGATTACGTGGCGCTCTCGGGCCGGCAGGCCGTGCAAGGAACACCACTGCATGACTGGGGCACGTCGCGGGACTTCATCGATTTATGCCGACGCATCGTGGCGGGCGTCACCGGTGAGCGCTCCAGCGAAAACGGCATGACCCAGACATTGCGCTGCCTGACCGGCAGCGGCGGGCGTCGCGAATCTCTGATCTTCCACTACGACTCGTTTGTACTGACCACCATCATGCCGGTCTGCATGCCCACCAGCGGAGAACGCGGCGACTTGCTGATGCTGCCGAACCGGCGCCCGATCCGCCGCAGCTACGTCGCCAACCTGCTCGACAAGGTGCGAGTGGACAACGGCTGGGTGCAGCGCCGTCTCAGGAGCAAAGTCGCCAGGGATGAAAACGCGTTCACCCGCATCGCCATGCAACCCGGCCACCTGTACCTGTTCTGGGGCTATCGCTCACTGCACACCAACATGCCCGTGGCCGAAGACGCCCTGCGCGCCACGGCGGTGTTTCATTACCACAATGTCCATGGCAGCAGCTCGCTGGCGAGCCGACTGCGTCGATCACTCGGCACCTGGAAGGATCAAGGGCTGCAAGAAGACGCGCCGCAGATGTGAGGTGGTCCGGTGGGGCAGCAATTCGCAGGGCTTATAACCTTAAGCCCTTGACATTAACTCTGCGCATAAACTCTCCTTCTATATTTATGCCAAATAGTGATTAGCGGAGCGCCGACTTATCTCCTTATGATCTGAGCCACACCACCCAAGAGTGAGGTTCAGGACATGGCGATTCAGATCAAACCCGTTGCGGGGAAAATCGGTGCCGAGGTGACCGGCATCAAACTTTCCGCCGACGTCTCCGCGCAAGATTTCGATGTCATCCATCAGGCGCTGCTCAAGCACAAGGTCCTGTTCTTTCGTGAGCAGTTTCTCAGCGACGAACAGCATGAAGGCTTCTCCCGCCGCTTCGGCGATCAGGTGCCTCACCCGACCGTTCGCTCTGCTGAGAAAAGCAGCGCCATCCTGCATCTGGACGCCAGGGAGACCCGAGCCAACTCGTGGCACACCGACGTCACCTTCGTCGCCAACTACCCGAAAATCTCGATCCTGCGCGGCGTGGTCATCCCGCCCTATGGCGGCGACACGGTGTGGGCCAACACCGCAGCTGCCTACGCCGACCTCCCCGACGGCCTGAAAACCCTGGCCGACGGCCTCCGGGCGCTGCACACCAACGTCTATGACTACGCGGCACCCCGAGACACCGGCGAAGCGGGCGTGAAACGCTACCGCGAGCAGTTCACCGCCGAAGTCTACGAAACCGAACACCCACTGGTGCGTGTACACCCTGAAACCGGCGAGCGCAGCCTGTTGCTCGGCCACTTCGTCAAACAGATTCAGGGCGTCAGCAGCAACGACTCGAAACAGCTGATTCGCCTGTTCCACGATCGCATCACCCATCTGGACAACACCGTGCGCTGGCGCTGGAGCGAAGGCGACGTGGTGATCTGGGACAACCGCGCCACACAACACATCGCCGTCAACGATTATGGCCAGGCCGAGCGCGTGGTGCGCCGTACCACCGTGGCAGGTGACATTCCGGTCGGCGTCGACGGACGCGCCAGCCAGGCCATCAAACCCACACCCGAAACCCTCTCGCCCAAAACAGAAGCCGACAAGAAACACTTGGCTGCCTGATCGCGCTTCACCCACTTTCCAAGGAAGAACCGTCATGGCAAACGCCAAGCGAACATCTCTATTCAGCAAAACAAGCGTAGCTACCGCACTGGCGGCGCTGCTGATGATGCCCTTGGCCGAAGCAGACGTTCTGCGCATTGGCGTGGCCAGCGCCGGTGGCGGTGATCCGGTCACGTTCAGCGGCTCGCCACTGGGTATCGTGCGCAACCAGCAGCTCCTCGAAAAAGCCTTCGCCGGCACCGACACCGAAGTGCAGTGGTTCTTCTTCAAGGGCGCAGGGCCGGCCGTCAACGAGGCGCTGTCCAATCAGCAACTGGACTTCGCCTACGAAGGCGACTTGCCTGCGGTGGTCGGCCGCGCCAATGGCCTGGACACCAAATTGCTTGCGGCCATCGGCGTGCGCTCGAATGTCTATCTGGCCGTGCCGAAAGGCTCCGACATCAAGACCGTCGAGGACCTCAAGGGCAAGAAGGTCGCGGTGTTCCGTGGCACCAACGCCCATCTGGTTTCAATCAAATTGCTCGCCGATCACGGCATGACCGAGCGCGACCTGAAAGTGATCAACCTGGACAGCGGCAGCAGCCAGGCCGCGCTGGCGTCCAAAGGCGTCGACGCTGCATTCGGCGGTCGCGAGCTATTCAAGCTGCGCGACGAAGGGCTGGTCGACATCATCTTCGACAACCCTGACAACAACGTGCGCTACACCCGTCAGTGCGCGCTGGTGGTCCGTGGCGATTACGAAAAACAGCACGCCGATAACGTGCAGAAAGTCGTCGACGTATTGGTCGATGCCGCGCGATGGGAATCCGAAGCCGGCAATCGCGACGCTGTGCTCAACGAGTGGGCGAAGACCAATGAACCGCTGGCCTCGCTGCAAGCTGACTTCAATCGACTGGATTTGCGCGACAGCGCGTCACCGCTGGTGGATGAATTCCTGCGCGACCGTTATCAGGGCGTCGCCGATCAGGCCAGGGACGAGAAAATGATCCGCCGCCCCGTCAGCGTGGACGGCTGGTTCGACACTCGCTATCTGGACAACGCCCTCAAGGCCAAAGGCCTGGAGCACTACTGGACGGCCTACGGCGCAGACGGCAAAGCCGCGAACACAGCGACGGCGTCTTCGGACAAACCCGTCAACAACGGAGGCTGATGCCATGGCCCGAGCCACCGCTGAAGCGCTTGATCGGCAGCATCTCCCGGCGAAAACCCTGGCGCCGATCAAGCGTCTGCCACGCTCACCGTCGCGCGCCCCTCGCCGCGTCCCGGTTGTCAAAACCGACACGGCCTGGCGAACCCGCGCCGCAAATGTCGCGCTGGCCTGGGTGCTGCCCATCGCGCTGCTGGGGCTGTGGTACCTCGGCACTGAACGCGGCTGGTTGTCGGAGCAGGTGCTGCCGCCGCCCGCGTTCGTTTACCAGACGCTGGGCGATCTGGTCAGCAGCGGCGACTTGTGGCTGAACACTTCCGCCAGTCTGCAGCGCGTGCTGGTGGGCTTTCTGATCGGCTCGGCGCTGGGGATCACCCTGGGCTTGGCGATGGGTTTGTCGAAAACCGTTGAGGATTACCTGCTGCCGACTTTCAATGCGCTGGTTCAGATTCCGGTACTGGGCTGGATGCCGTTTGCGCTCTTGTTGTTCGGCATCGGCGAGCCGCTGAAATACGTGCTGATTGCCCACGCTGCGCTGGTCCCGGTGACGCTGTGTACCCTGCAAGCCTTCCATGAAGTGCCCAAGCGCCTGCTGGAAGTAGGCCGCGCGTACGGGTTCAGCCAACGCCAGATCGTCACCGGTATTGTACTGCCCTCCGCCGTCGCGCCGATCTTCACCGGCCTGCGCCTGGGTTTCACCAAGGCCTGGCTGTCGCTGGTGGTGGTCGAGCTGTTGGCGTCCAGTGAAGGGCTGGGCTACCTGATCGCCTACGGTCGGCAGCTGTTTCAGCTGGATCTGGTCATGGCCGCCGTGGTGGTGGTCGGCACCATCGGGCTACTGATCGACCGCGGGTTCGAGTTTGTCGAGCGGCGCCTCAACCCAGGCCGCCCGAGCAAGACCGGGAGACTGGCATGAGCACACTGACAATCCCGCAAGCCGCCCAGACCCATCGCTACCGAGGTTGGGTCGTGCCAATCGTGGCCGTCGCCCTGTGGTGGCTGGCGTCGAGTCAGGGTTGGAGCAGCTCCGGCTTGCTAGTCTCGCCGCAAAAGGTCGCGGTCACCGCCTGGGAGCGGGTGACGTCCGCGCCGTTCTGGCACGCGATCTCCGCCAGTCTGACGCGTGACCTGAGCGGCTTCTTCATCGGCACCACATTGGGCCTGGTGCTCGGTTGCCTGCTGGGGTTCTCACGGCTGTTCGAGCGTTTGGTGGGCCCGAGTTTCAACACCTTCAAACAGATCTCGTTGTTCGCCTGGATCCCGCTGATCTCGGTGTGGTTCGGTTTGGGCGACATCGCCAAAGTGGTGTTTCTGTCACTCGCCGCACTGGTGCCGGTGGTGGTCAACACGTGCGACGGCTTGCGCAGCGTCTCCCCCTCGTTGCTTGAAGTCGCGAAGGTCTACGGCTTCACCCGCTGGCAGACCATCATCGGCGTCATGCTGCCGGCAGCACTGCCTTCGATCTTTACCGGCATCTACCTGGCGCTGGTCTATTCGTGGCTCGCGACTATTGGCGCGGAATACCTGCTGGTGTCAGGCAGCGGCATCGGCAACACCCTGATCGATGGCAGCGAGCACTTCATGATGGACCTCGTGCTGTTCGGCATGATCGTCATCGGGCTGGTCGGTTGGGGACTTAACGTCCTGGCGCGCCTTCTTGTACGGCGCCTGCAACGGCTGTACGGCATCGCCCCGCGCTGAAGCTGTCGTGTTCAGCCTCAATCGAATCTCTCGCTTCGCTCAATCGAATGTCTAAAGGAAAGACCATGTCCGCCACTCAACCGCTTAATGCACAGCCCATCACCCAGGCCGGCGCTCAACTGCAGGGCAATGGCCTGCGCCTGGAAAACATCAGCAAGCACTTCACCAGTGCAGGTGCCGACACCCAGTTGCAGGTGCTGGATAACGTCCAGCTGGACATCGCGCCGGGGGAGTTCATCACCATCGTCGGCGCCAGTGGCTGTGGCAAATCAACCCTGCTCAGGCTGATCCTCGGCCTGGACGAAGAATTTGACGGTCGCATCCTGCTGGACGACAAGCCGATCAGGGGCACGGGGCTGGAGCGAGGCATCGTGTTTCAGGATCACCGGCTTTTCCCGTGGCTCACGGTTGAGCAGAACGTCGCGGTCGGCCTGAAAAACGCGCCGCTGAGTGCGGCGCAGAAAAATGAGACCGTGCGCGAACATATTCAGCTCGTGGGTCTGCAGGATTTCACGGGGTCGTACCCGCACCAGATTTCCGGCGGCATGGCGCAACGGGTGGCGATTGCCCGCGGCCTGGTCAACCGGCCCAGTGTGCTGCTCCTCGACGAACCCTTCGGCGCGCTGGATGCGCTGACCCGTACCCGCTTGCAGCGCGAGTTGCAGCACATCTGGCAGCAGGAAAAGATCACCATGGTCCATGTCACCCACGATGTGGATGAGGCGGTTTATCTGGGGGATCGGGTGGTGGTGATGCAGCCGCACCCGGGGCGCATCCGCCGTATCGTCGACGTGGACCTGCCACGCCCGCGCAATCGCAGCGACGCGCGGTTTATCGCGCTGAGGGATGATGTGCTCAGCGATTTCGCGGAGTTGTCCTAAGGGTGGAGGCAGCCTAGGTGCGGATGTTATCTGGCCTTTAATCCGAGACGTCTACCGAAACGCGATTGCGCCCGTTCTTCTTGGACTCGTACAGCGCCTGATCCGCGCGTTCGATGAGCATCTTGTAGTCGTCCATCGGCGAGGTCATGTCAGCGACGCCCAGGCTGATCGTGCAATGAATGGCTTCGCCTTCCTGCATGACGTCCAGCGCCTCGACGGCGGCGCGCAGACGCTCGGCGAACATGGCGCCGCCTTGCTTGTCGGTATCGGGCAGCAGCACCGCGAACTCTTCGCCACCGTAACGACCTGCGATGTCAGCGTCGCGGATGTGCTCACGCACGACGTCCGCCACCCGCTGGATCACCCGGTCGCCGCATTGATGCCCATAGGTATCGTTGACGCGTTTGAAGTGGTCGATGTCGAACATCACCAACGCCGCCGTGGTGCCGTAACGCACATGCCGTGCATGCTCCAGCCGCAGGGCTTCTTCCCAGTGACCGCGGTTGTACAGGCTGGTCAGGCGATCGGTACTCGATAGCTTCTGCAGTTCGCGGTTGGCCGCCTGCAATTGGAGACGGTTCGTCGCCACATCGGTGACGTCGTAGATCACCAGGCAAACATGAGTCACCACGCCGGTCGTCGACCGCAGCGGAAACATCGTGGTGTTCTGGTACATGAAGTCTTCTTGCCCGGTGATGGGCTGGTAGCTCTTGAAACGAACCAGAAAAGGGCGCTGCTCCCAGATCGTGAACGCTGGCGTGCCGAGGGTAATCACGCTGTCGATTTTGTTTTTCAGCCAGCGTTCGTTGATCTCCGGGAACAACGAAAAGAACGAACGGGTTGCTGCCTCGTACGACAATATCCCGGAACGGTTTTCCATGAAGGTGTTCCAGACCTGCACCCGATATTCCTGATCCAGCACCACCACGCCGACGTCGATGCTCTGCGTCACGGTGAGCAGCCAGTGCAGTTCCTTGAAATCGATACGATCGTTCATGAATCAGCTCATCAGGTGGGCGAGTTTCCGCGACAGCAGCTCGACCGAATCTTCGGTGAACAACATCAACAGATCGAAATGGATGTTATGACCTTCCAGGCTGTAACTGATCTCCACAGCCAAGGTCTTCTTCCAGCGCCGCTCGTTAAGCCGGATCAGCTCTTCAATGCCGCTGTGCAAACCCAGGACTTGAGGGTGGCCCTGTGAAAATGCGATGTCCAGCTGCTCCGCAATGCCGCTCAGACAGGCGCCGATCAGGATAGAAGACAGGTCCAGCAACATTTCCATGTCGGAATAGTCGGCGTCATCGATCTTCATCAGCTGCGCCATGTCGGCGATTTCCGAATCGTGGAACAACAACAGCGCCTCGCCGGCGATGCCACCACCAATGTAGCCCTGACACACCGCCGTGAGCCGGTCGTTGGCCTGGGCATCGGCCAGCGCCATGTGCAACTCGCCCACTTCCAGCATGTTGACGTTGGGCACTGGCAGTTGCACGAACACGCCCAACACCCGCGCCAGCAAAGCGGCCGCGCGGCCCATTGCGACGTTAACCGTCTCGCGGAAGGCGTCATTGAAACTGATGGCCGCCTGGTCGAGGTCGGATGCCGGGGCCAGCGACTGGTTGGCGCCCTCCCCCAACAGGCCCAGCCGCTGGAGGGTCTCCTGCAACTGATCCGGATCTGCCGGTTTTTTCAGGAACGCCAGTGCGCCCAGTTCGAGGGTACGGCGCACAGCCTCTTCCTGGACGTCGCCGGAGACGACAATGACGCTGGCCTGCAGGCTTTCCGCGCGGATGGCGGCCAGTGTCTGGTAGCCGTCCATGTCCGGCATCGTCAGATCCAGCAGCACCACGCGGCCCAGACCCTGACGAATCGCCTCGATCCCTTCACGGCCGTTGGTGGCCGTGGTCACTGACACATCCCACTCGGGCGGCAGCGCTTTAATAAGCTGCTTCCGCGCCATGTTGGAGTCGTCGCAAATCAGCAAGGGAATCGTGGGCATCTACTTCTCACAGCAAAAGAGTTTCAGGCCTGGCCCGGTGTTAAACAGCGTCACAACAGGTGAGCAAAGACTCACGCCAGACTGTAGCTGATGACAGGTCACCAAAGCGTTAAGCCTGTGGGTAGATTATTCACCCATTCAACAACGGGCTGCGTGATATGCAATTACTGTTCACAGCTGATCTGGTTCATCCTGAATGAGTGGATCACATCCTTTCATTTGGATGGTAAAGCGCGCAGTAGAGTAGCGCAGCGCGTGTGGCGAGAATATGTCAAATGCGTCCGTCACCGGCGTGACAGGGAGGAAGATGTGCGGAAATCCGCGCATAAAAAAGCCCCGACGCGAGCGCCGGGGCTTTTGTTGGCCACATCCTTGTGGCCCTAGCGTGAACCTTGAATCCGTCGGCTGACGACTTTCACACTGCCAGCCGGGTATTCAACAGGTTCCACCGAATCAAATTACTCAGCTTTCAGGCCATCAGCCGAAACAGCTTTCACGCCTTTGATTTTCTTGGTGATCGCTACAGCGGTGGTTTTCTGTGCTTCGGTAACGGCGACAGTCGACGACAGGGAAACCACGCCTTTGTTGGTCTCAACCTTGATGTCGGAGCCTGGAATGCCTTTCTCGGTCAGCAGGTCGGATTTGACCTTGGTGGTGATCCAGGTGTCAGAAGTAGCTTCTTTGGTTTTGGCGACTTCGTTTGCAGCTACAGTCATTGGAGCTTGAGCAGAGGTCTGAGCCATGGCTACGTTGGCCATAGTCAGAGTCAGAGCAGTGGCGGTAGCAGCAGCAATAGCGAACTTCTTCATACGGGTAACTCCTATTTTTCTCAGAATCTGCGCCAATCTGATTGGCTGCAGGGTTACCTATATGTCGCAAGCGCTGTGCCAATCTTAGAACTCACAAATATCCGTTATAAATCAATGAGTTATATTTTAGTGGAACCACGGGCGTCGTGCAGATTGCCCGCTTTGGGAAAGTTCCGCTTGCAAGATGCATGTTCTGACCAGCTGCCAAGCGACGGTCTGCATCCCTAAGCCATTAATTGCATTCAAAAAAAAGAGCCCCGAAGGGCTCTTTTTCATCAACTGCAGGAGGCGGGTTAGACGCCCGACGCCTTGGCAGCTGCGACGTCTTTGATCGACAGCTTGATGCGACCGCGGTTATCCACGTCCAGCACCAGGACTTCGACTTCCTGACCTTCTTTCAAGATGTCGGTGACTTTCTCTACGCGAGCGTCGCTCAACATGGAGATGTGCACCAGACCGTCTTTGCCCGGCAGGATGTTGACGAACGCGCCGAAGTCGACGATGCGCTCAACCTTGCCGATGTAAATCTTGCCGATCTCGGCTTCAGCGGTGATACCCAGAACGCGCTGACGTGCAGCTTCAGCCGCTTCCTTGGTTTCGCCAAAGATCTTGATCGAACCGTCGTCTTCGATGTCGATCGACGCTTTGGTCTCTTCGCAGATGGCACGGATGGTCGCGCCGCCTTTGCCGATCACGTCGCGAATCTTGTCGGTGTCGATCTTCATCGCGATCATGGTCGGTGCGTTTTCCGACAGCTCGGTGCGCGATTGACCGATGATGGTGTTCATCTGACCCAGAATGTTCAGACGCGCTTCCAGCGCCTGACCCAAAGCGATCTCCATGATCTCTTCGGTGATGCCCTTGATCTTGATGTCCATCTGCAGCGCGGTCACACCTTTGGCGGTACCAGCTACTTTGAAGTCCATGTCGCCCAGGTGGTCTTCGTCACCCAGGATGTCGGTCAGGATGGCGAACTTCTCGCCTTCTTTAACCAGACCCATGGCGATACCGGCAACCGGCGCCTTCATCGGAACACCAGCGTCCATCAAGGCCAGCGAAGCACCACAGACCGAAGCCATGGAGCTTGAACCGTTGGACTCGGTGATTTCCGACACGACACGAATGGTGTACGGGAACACGTCGGCAGCAGGCAGCATGGCCTGAACCGAACGACGGGCCAGACGGCCGTGACCGATTTCACGACGACCTGCGCCACCCATGCGACCACACTCGCCCACCGAGAACGGAGGGAAGTTGTAGTGCAGCATGAACGGGTCTTTCTTCTCGCCTTCGAGGGTGTCGAGCAGCTGAGCGTCACGCGCGGTACCCAGAGTGGCCACGACCAGCGCCTGAGTTTCGCCACGGGTGAACAGCGCCGAACCGTGAGTCTTCGGCAGAACGCCGACTTCGATGTTCAGCGGACGAACAGTCTTGGTGTCGCGACCGTCGATACGTGGCTTGCCGTTGACGATGTTTTCGCGAACGGTGCGGTATTCGATTTCGCCGAACGCGGCTTTGACTTCGCTGGCGGACGGGCTGCCGTCTTCAACAGCCAGCTTGGCAACAACCTGATCCTTCAGCTCGCCCAGGCGAGCATAACGATCGGCCTTGACGGTGATGGTGTAGGCCTCGGAGATCGCTGCGCCGAACTCGGAGCGGATAGCGCCCAGCAGTTCAGTGGCCTCAGCTTTAGGCGCCCAGTTCCAGGTTGGCTTGGCAGCTTCGGCGGCCAGCTCTTTGACGGCCTTGATGACCGACTGGAATTCGTCGTGGGCGAACAGCACGGCGCCCAGCATCTGGTCTTCGGTCAGTTCCTTGGCTTCCGACTCAACCATCAGTACCGCTTCTTCGGTACCGGCAACGACCATGTCCAGGCTCGATGCTTTCAGTTGCTCGTAAGTCGGGTTCAGCAGGTAGCCGGTGCTCTCGTGGAAAGCAACACGGGCGGCACCGATCGGGCCGTCAAACGGAATGCCGGAGATGGCCAGGGCAGCCGAAGTACCGATCATCGCAGCGACGTCCGGATCGGTTTTCTTGCTGGTGGAGACGACGGTGCAGACAACCTGCACTTCGTTCATGAAGCCTTCTGGAAACAGTGGGCGGATCGGACGGTCGATCAAACGCGAGGTCAGTGTTTCTTTTTCGGAAGGACGGCCTTCACGCTTGAAGAAACCACCAGGGATCTTGCCAGCGGCGTAGGTCTTTTCCTGGTAGTGAACGGAAAGAGGGAAAAAGCCTTTGCTTGCGTCTGCATGCTTGGCGCCGACCACAGTCACGAGAACGGTGACGTCGTCGTCAACGGTGACCAATACAGCACCAGAAGCTTGACGGGCAATACGGCCAGTCTCGAGGGTTACGGTCGATTGACCGAATTGAAATTTCTTGATTACCGGGTTCACGGTTTCCTACCTTCTTTGTGGCTCTTGGGGAACTGGTTTCTTGCGAATTCTTGGGCAGCGAGGGGAATCGGACCCTTCGGCAGTCCAGATACAACTAGAGGCTGGGAGCCCGCCAGCCCACTGGTAAAACCAGCGGAACGTGACGACCAACCAACCTCTATCCGAGTCGTTATTAGCGACGCAGACCCAGACGACCGATCAGGGCGCTGTAACGGCTAACGTCCTTACCTTTCAGGTAATCCAGCAGCTTGCGACGCTGGTTTACCATACGGATCAGACCACGACGGGAGTGGTGATCCTTACCGTTGGCCTTGAAGTGGCCTTGCAGTTTGTTGATGTTGGCGGTCAGCAGTGCAACTTGCACTTCTGGCGAACCAGTGTCACCAACAGCTTGCTGGTAGTCGGTTACGATCTGAGCTTTATCTTCAACGCTGAGTGCCATGTGGGCATTCCTTTTATCAAGAAACCGCTCCAGGGAGACGGTTTCAACAGGCCGAGAGCTGACTCTCGTATTTAAATGTGAGGAGTGACCATGCCTGTTAACAGCCACCCTCGTACCGCCGTGCCAGGAAACCCTGCCGCGACGGGTCCGGTCACTCTGACCGAATCAGTCGACGTGGCGCAATGCGCCCGTCTTCACTCACTTCACCGATCCCGATGAAGCGTCCTTCATGATCCTGCACCCGCACCATGCCGAACTTTGGCGCATCGGGAGCTCTTACCGGCTGGCCATGCAGCCAGTAAAACGAACTGTGCTCGGAGAACTGCAGCAGCGGCCAATCCAGCAGCCCGCTGTCCGATGGCATCAGGAAGCGATCAACCGCTTCGTTCCCGCCTTCGGCATGCACCGCTTCCAGTTCTTCCAGCGTTACCGTCTGGGCCAGAGTGAAAGGGCCGGCCTGGGTGCGACGCAACTGGGCGACGTAAGCACCGCAGCCCAGCTTTTCACCGATATCTTCCACAAGGGTACGAATATAGGTGCCTTTGGTGCAGTCCACAGCCAGACGAGCAGTCTCACCTTCACACGCCAATAATTCCAGGCGCGCAATAGTAACAGAACGCGGTTCGCGCTCCACCACTTCCCCAGCCCGGGCCAGCTTGTATAACGGCTGACCGTCCCGCTTGAGGGCGGAGTACATCGGCGGTATCTGACTGATATTCCCGCGAAATGCTGGCAGCACCGCTTCGATATCCGAGCGACCAACGGTCACAGGCCGCGTCTGCAGAACCTCACCCTCGGCGTCGGCCGTGGTGGTGGTCTTGCCGAGCTGCATCAGGGTTTCATAGCCCTTGTCGGAGTCGAGCAGGTACTGGGAAAACTTGGTCGCCTCACCGAAACACAACGGCAGAACGCCGGTCGCCAGCGGATCGAGACTGCCCGTATGGCCGGCTTTTTCTGCGTTGAGCAACCAGCGCACTTTTTGCAGCGCGGCGTTGGACGTGAAGCCCAGCGGCTTGTCGAGCAGGATGATCCCGCTGACGTTACGGCGAATACGCTTGACCTGAGCCACGCCTTATTCCTCCGGACCGTCTTGCTTGGGTGCGGTTTGGTGCTGGCCATCTTCAGCCACTGCACGCTCGATCAATGCCGACAAATGCGCGCCACGGGCAACACTTTCGTCGTAATGGAAATGCAGTTGCGGAACGCTGCGCAGCTTCATCTCACGCGCCAGCTGCATACGCAGGAAGCCTGCAGCAGCGTTGAGCACTTTGATCGACTGCGCGATTTCTTCGGCGCTGTCCTGGCCCATCACGGTCATGAAGATTTTCGCGTGGCCGACGTCACGGCTGACATCGACGGCGGTGATGGTCACCAGCCCCACGCGAGGGTCTTTGATTTCACGACGGATCAGCTGTGCCAGCTCACGCTGCATCTGATCGCCGATACGTTGGGTACGGCTGTATTCTTTTGCCATGTCTTGTTACCTGTCACTGCTGACCCATGGCAAAAGCCATGTGGTCTGAAAGCGGCAAACGCCCGGCCTGGCGAGAGCCGGACCGGGCGTTGCGTTTAGAGTCCATGACCGACGCCTGGCATTTTCATGCGGCGCAAGCCATGACTCCTGAAGCTCGCGATTTAGAGGCTGCGAGCCACTTGGACCTTCTCGAAGACTTCGATCTTGTCACCGACCTTGACGTCGTTGTAGCTCTTGACGCCAATACCGCATTCCATGCCGGCACGCACTTCGGAAGCGTCATCCTTGAAGCGACGCAGGGATTCCAGCTCTCCTTCGAAGATAACGATGTCTTCACGCAGTACACGGATTGGACGGTTACGGAAGACAACGCCTTCAATGACCATGCAACCTGCGATCGCGCCGAATTTCGGCGAGCGGAACACGTCGCGGACTTCAGCGATACCCAGGATGTTCTCCCGAACGTCGCTGCCAAGCATGCCGGTGAGGGCCTTCTTGACGTCTTCGATGATGTCGTAGATGACGTTGTAGTAACGCATATCCAGACCTTCCTGCTCGACGATCTTGCGCGCGCCAGCATCGGCACGCACGTTGAAGCCGAACAGTACAGCGTTGGAGGCCAGTGCCAGGTTGGCGTCGCTTTCGGTGATACCACCGACACCGCCGCCCACTACGCGCACTTGCACTTCGTCGTTACCCAGGCCATTCAAAGCACCCTGCAACGCTTCCAGAGAACCACGGACATCGGATTTGAGGACGATGTTGAGCGTCTTCTTCTCCTCCTGACCCATGTTCTCGAAGATGTTTTCCAGCTTGCCGGCGTGAGCACGGGCCAGCTTGACTTCGCGGAACTTGCCTTGACGGAACAGAGCCACTTCACGGGCTTTCTTCTCGTCGGCAACAACGCTCATCTCGTCGCCAGCGTCCGGCGTACCGTCCAGGCCGAGAATCTCGACAGGGATCGACGGACCGGCTTCCTTGATTGGCTTGCCGTTCTCGTCGAGCATTGCCCGAACGCGACCGTAGTTGGAGCCAACCAGAACCATGTCGCCCTGACGCAGCGTACCGTCCTGAACCAGAACAGTAGCAACCGGGCCACGGCCCTTGTCCAGACGCGATTCAACTACAACGCCACGACCCGGAGCCGACGGCGTTGCCATCAATTCCAGAACTTCGGCCTGCAGCAGAACGGCTTCAAGCAGCTCGTCAACGCCAGTACCCATCTTCGCGGACACAGAGACGAAAGGCGTCTCACCGCCCCACTCTTCGGACGTTACGCCGTGAACGGACAGTTCACTGCGGATACGGTCCAGATCAGCGCCCGGCTTGTCGATCTTGTTCACGGCAACAACAAGCGGAACACCAGCAGCCTTGGCGTGTTGCACGGCTTCGATGGTCTGCGGCATTACGCCGTCGTCGGCAGCGACAACCAGAATAACGATGTCGGTCGCCTTGGCACCACGAGCACGCATTGCGGTAAACGCAGCGTGACCCGGGGTATCGAGGAACGTCACCATGCCACGCTCGGTTTCTACGTGGTACGCACCGATGTGCTGGGTGATACCACCGGCTTCGCCAGCAGCAACCTTGGCGCGACGGATGTAATCGAGCAGCGAGGTCTTACCGTGGTCAACGTGACCCATCACCGTTACAACCGGCGCACGGGAGAACGTCTCACCTTCGAACTTCAGGGACTCGGCCAGGGAATCTTCCAGCGCGGTGTCGCTGACCAGGGTCACTTTGTGGCCCAGTTCTTCAGCGACCAACTGGGCAGTTTCCTGATCCAGAACCTGGTTGATGGTGGCCGGAGTACCCAGCTTGAACATGAACTTGATGATCTCGGCAGCTTTGACCGACATCTGCTGAGCGAGATCGCCCACGCTGATGGTCTCGCCGATCTTCACTTCACGAACGACAGGGCCGGTAGGGCTCTGGAAACCGTGCGCGTTGCGCTTCTTCAGCTTGGCCTTGCCGCGACCGCCACGACGGAAGCCATCGCTTTCTTCGTCGGTAGTCCGAGGCGCAACGCGTGGCGTTGGCGCCTTTTCCTTGACCGATGCACGATGCGGGGCGTTCTTGCGATCGCCGTCACCACCGCCGCCGCTGCGGCGATTGTTGTCGTCGTTGCGTGGTTTGTCAGGGCGACGTTGTTCGTCTTTCTTGCGATCGGCAACAGGCGCAGGTGCCGCAGCCGGAGTTTCCCGGGCTGGCTCGGCAGCTTGCGGTGCCGGTGCCGGCGCTGCAACGGCGTCAGTTGCAGGGGCACCCGACGAAGGCTGACGGCGCGCTTCTTCTTCGGCACGCTGACGAGATTCTTCTTCAGCCTTTTGACGAGCGGCATTTTCTACCGCACGACGTTCGTCCAGCTCGCGCTTGCGTTCGGCTTCGATTTCTTCCGGGCTGCGCTGAACAAAGACTTTCTTTTTGCGTACTTCAACGCTGATGCTTTTGCTGCCAGCAACGCGGAGGGTACTGGTGGTCTTGCGCTGCAAAGTGATCTTGCGCGGCTCTTCCACCTTGGCCTTGTGACCGCTTTTCAGATGGGTCAACAGGGCTTGTTTTTCGATATCGGTCACAACTTGTTCGGCGGCGTTGTGCGGCAAACCTGCCTCACGCATCTGCTGTAACAGGCGCTCTACCGGTGTGTCGACCGTCTTGGCCAGTTCTTTCACCGTGACTTGCGTCATGCACTTCTCTCCTCAGGCCGCATCTACTTACTCGAACCAATGGGCTCGGGCGGCCATGATCAACTTGCCGGCACGATCATCGTCAATGCCGCCCGCGAATGTGCCCCGACACCACCGACACCGCGCCGAACTCACCCATGGCCCGCGCGGTACACAGCAC
>NZ_JBNNGV010000021.1:0-95053 GCF_050268485.1 Pseudomonas sp. NPDC078416
CCCCACAGCTACAACGGCTACAGGTCGCCTGTGGCTGCAGAGGGAGCGGCTGCTTGAAAACCTAAACGGGTGTCCAGAATTACTTGACCAGTTCAGCCACGCTCCTACCGATATTTCATACGCCAGACATCCCGCGCCGGACATAGATCAGTTTTGCGCCCGCGCCTGACGTCTGCACCGGACGCAAATTCCCCTGTAGGAGCAATCGGAGGTCACGACGGTCGCGAAGGCGGCGTGACTGACACACCGCCTTCCCTCGCTGGCCTATCTAGAAAGCCCGATCAGATATCGAGGATCAACTCCCCGCGCCACCGTGGGCTTCTTCGAAGAAGAAATCCTTCCAGCTGTCGGCCTTGTTCTTCAGCACACCCAGCTCGTGCAGTTTTTCGGCGTAGATGAACGTGCGCTGGGGCACGACGGTAAAGTCGATTTCAGGGTCGGAGACGATCTTCTCCACCAGCGGCAACGGCAGTTTCGATTTCTCGACGTCGATGTAGGTCTTGGCCGCCGCAGGTTTGTCGGCCTTGATGATCTTCTCGGCCTCGGCCAGGGCGTCGTAGAACGCCTTATAGGTCTTCGGGTTTTCGTCGTGGAATTTCTGAGTGGTGTAGAGCACGTTGAACGTCGCCTGGCCGCCCAGCACATCGTACGAACTCAGCACTTTATGCACCTTGGGATTTTCCAGCTCCTGATACTGAAAAGGCGGACTGGAGAAGTGCGCGCTGATCTCCGACCCGCCGGCAATCAGCGCCGACGTGGCGTCCGGATGCGGCAGGCTGACCGAGATGTTGTCGAATTTCTTGAAATTGTCGTTCCCGAACAGCTTGGCGGTTTCGATCTGCAAGGTACGCGACTGGAAACCCACGCCCGCCGCCGGCACCGCGATGCGGTCCTTTTCGGTGAAGTCATTGAGGGTTTTCACGTTCGGATTGTTGCTGAGCAGGTAATTGGGCATCGAGCCCAGCGAGGCGATTGCCTTGACGTTCTGCTTGCCCTTGGTGCGGTCCCAGATGGTCAGCATCGGCGGCACGCCCGCCGACACCACGTCCAGCGCGCCAGCCAGCAGGGCCTCATTCATCGCGGTGGCGCCGGAAATGCTGTTCCAGTCGACCTTGATGTCCAGGCCCTGCTCCTTGCCGTGCTTCTCGATCAGCTTCTGCTGCTGAACGACGTCCAGAATCAAATAACCGATGCCGAACTGCTGGGCGATGCTGATCTTGCCTTCAGCGTTGGCGCCGCTGCTCAACAATGCGCCAGCCAGCCCCAATGCGGCGGCGAGCGTGGTCAGTGTCGGGCGCTTGGACGGTGCAGCTGTCTTCGAAAAATCCATACAGTTCTCACGATGAAGGCGAAAGGGATTGCAGCCTCGCTGCCCATCCAGCGGCCACGAGGCGGAGCGTTCGTTTGAAAAAAACAGATCAGCGCTGCATGCCCCACCGCTTCACGGTCAGGCGCTCGACGTTGCTGAACAGCAGGTTTTCCACCAGCAGACCGATGATGATCACCGCCGCCAAGCCCGCGAATACCTTGTCGGTGTACAGCTCATTGCGGTTCTGGAAGATGTACCAGCCCAGACCGCCTTTGCCCGAAGACGCGCCAAACACCAGCTCTGCGGCGATGAGGGTTCGCCAGGCAAAGGCCCAGCCGATTTTCAGGCCCGCGAGAATCGACGGCAGCGCTGCGGGGATCAGGATGTACCAGACGAACCGCAGCCCTTTGAGGCCGTAATTGCGCCCGGCCATGCGCTGGGTTTCAGAGACGCCGAGGAACCCCGCGTAGGTATTCAAGGCCAGTGCCCAGAGCACGGAATGCACCAGCACGAAGATCAGGCTGTTTTCACCCAGGCCGAACCACAACAGCGACAGCGGCAGCAGCGCGATGGCCGGCAACGGGTTGAACATCGCCGTCAGCGTGCCCAGCAGGTCGCGACCCAGTTGAGTGGACACGGCCAACGTGGTCAGGCCGAACGCCAGGACGATGCCGATCAGGTAGCCCTTGACCAAGACCGTCAGGGAAATCCACACCTTGGTCAGCAATTCGCCGCTGGCGATGCCGTCGATAAACGCCGAAGCGGTTTGCAGAAAGCTCGGCAGCAGCAGATCGTTGCCCTGAATGCGCGCGGCGATTTCCCAGATGATCGCCAGGGCCACCAGGATGACGGCTTTACGCACCCAGCTGACCTGCCAGACGCGATGCGCAAGGGGAATGTCCCGGGCCAGGTCTTCCTGAGTGAAAGGCTCCAGCACGACTTCGTATTCTTCCCGCAGTGGGGGTGAAAGGCTCATGGGTATGTCTCTCAAGACGACGCGCCCTGTAGGAGCCGGCTTGCTGGCGAACCATCTGCCATCCACCAAAACGGTGTCAGACCTAACGCGTTCGCCAGCAAGCCAGCTCCTACAGAGATACGCTCAGTTCATGCAGCCGGTAGAGGGTCCCACCGGCAGCGCTGTTAATAGGCAATACGAACATCCTGAAACCGCAGATCCGGCTCGACTGCAGGCGCTGCGCCTTCGTCGAACAGCAACCGGTGAATCCGCTGCGCAGACGCCTGAAACTCGACGCCGCCGAGGCTTCTCAAGTTGTACTGATGGCTGTTGATCTCGGCGCGCACGCGGCCCGGATGGGGCGACAGCAGCAGAATCCGGTTGCCCACCACCAACGCTTCCTCGATGGAGTGGGTCACGAACAGCAGCGTGAAGCGCACCTCTTCCCACAACTCCAGCAGCTCTTCCTGCATCTTGCGGCGGGTCAGCGCATCAAGAGCGGCGAAGGGCTCGTCCATCAGCAGGATTTTGGGCTGCATCGCCAGCGCCCGGGCAATCGCCACGCGCGCTTTCATGCCGCCGGACAAGGTGTGCGGATACGCGTCGGCGAAGGCGCTCAAGCCGACCTTTTCCAGGTAATACCGCGCACGCTCCTCGGCTTCGCGCCGCTTGAGGGTGCGCGAGGCCAGCAGCGGAAACATGACGTTCTGAATCACCGTCTTCCACGGCGGCAACTGGTCGAATTCCTGGAACACCACAATCCGGTCCGGCCCCGGCTCCTTTACCTCCCGGCCGGCCAGACGAATCTGCCCTTCGCTGGGCTGGATGAATCCGGCCACGGCTTTGAGCAGCGTTGACTTGCCGCAGCCCGACGGGCCGAGCAGGACAAAGCGGTCGGCAGGATCGATTTCAAAACTGACTTGATGGGTGGCCCGCACCACGCGTTCCGGCGTGCGGTATTCAAGGCTGACGCCCTGTACTTGCAGCAGCGCTTCAGCGGTGGGCTGATTGGCCTGGTGCGCGTTCAAGCGATCGCTAGCCGTGTGGCTTTGCAGAACAGCATTCATGGAGCTCTCCTGAATCAGAACGGCGCATCGCCCTGAATGGTGGTGCGGTGCAAGCGACGGCGCAGGTGATCGGGCGTGCCGCCGGCCAGGTGAATCAGCGAACGGTTGTCCCAGAACACCATGTCGTTCTCCTGCCACTTGTGGCGGTAAACGCCTTCCGGACGAACGCTGTGGGCGTACAGCTCAGTAAGAATTGCCTGACTCTCGTCTTCCGGCAGGCCGACGATGTGGGTGGTGAAGCCTTCGCTGACGAACAGCGCCTTGCGCCCGTTTTCCGGGTGGGTGCGCACGATCGGGTGGCTGACCACCGCGACCTGCGCCAGCTGTTCAGCACTGAGGGTCGGGCGCCAGTTGTCGGCGTTATGCCCATGGCTGTAGCGGGACGTATAGCTGTGCACGGCGGTGCGACCCTCAACGGCCGTGCGCAAGTGCTCGGGCAGTGTGTCCCAGGCCAGGTGCATGTCGGCGAACAGGGTGTCGCCGCCTTCGCTCGGCAGCTCCTGGGCGTAGAGCATCGAACCCAGGCTTGGCAGCTCTTTGTAAGAAAGGTCCGAGTGCCAGTATTTGCCCGCATCGCCCAGCCCCACCGGCTGACCGTTCTCAACGATATTGGAGACGATCAAAATCTCGGGGTGATTGGCGAGCAGGAACTGCTTGAGCACGTGAATCTGCAGAACGCCAAAACGGCGGCTGAAATCGATCTGCTGCTGCGGGGTGATGTGCTGATCACGGAAAACGACCACGTGATAATCGAGATGCGCTTGATGCACCCGGGCAAAATCGGCGTCGTTGAGCGGACGGGACAGATCCAGACCGACGATTTCCGCGCCCACCTTTTCGGCGAATGGACGCACATCGAACTGCTGACCGGGCGCTTGCGCGGACGAAGCGTGGGAGGCTGCTGGCATGAGAACTCCGACTCCAAAAGGTGTGGCTGAGGAGGGAGGACTTTAAAGCTATAAGAACGGAATTTTAAATATCGATAGAGCATATGCATAGCGCCGAACGACCTAGCCACGGCCCTCGGCCATCACCGCCTTGTGCGAGTCGGCTGAAAGCAGACTAATGCGCAGGCGCTGAGCTCAAAACGCAAAACGCGCTTGCCCGTCGCCACTCCCTGCAGCCGATGACGGTGCGTCAGCGGAGCGGGAGCAGCGGCGGGCAAGCGCGTTTTGTATAGATGAATGCGCTGCAACCGCGCATTCAGACCTTCATCAGAACGCCGGGATAACCGCGCCGTCGTACTTCTTGTTGATGAAGTCTTTGACTTGCTGACTGGTCAGCGCTTTGGACAGCTTCTCGATCGCGTCGGTGTGAGCGTTGTCGGTGCGGGTTACCAGGTAGTTCACGTACGGCGAGTCGGAGCCTTCCAGAATCAGCGCATCCTTTTTAGGGCTGAGCTTGGCTTCCAGCGCGTAGTTGGTGTTGATCAGATCCAGGTCAACCTGATCCAGCGCGCGCGGCAGCAGCGCCGATTCCAGCTCGCGGAACTTCAGGTGCTTCGGGTTGGTGGCGATGTCTTTCGGCGTCGCCAGGGCGTCGGTCGGGTCTTTCAGGGTGATCAAACCGTTCTTCTGCAGCAACAGCAGAGCGCGACCTGCGTTGCTGCCTTCGTTAGGGATGGCAACGGTTGCGCCGTCAGGCAACTCGGCGATCGACTTCCACTTCTTCGAATAGCCACCGAACGGTTCGACGTGTACGCCGACGCCGGTCACCAGCGTGGCGCCCTTGCCTTTGTTGAAGCCGTCCAGATAAGGCTTGGTCTGGAAGTAGTTGGCGTCCAGACGCTTCTCGTTCAGTTGCACGTTCGGCTGCACGTAGTCAGTGAAGACCTTGATCTGCAGGTCCACGCCTTCTTTGGCCAGTTCAGGCTTGATCAGCTCGAGGATCTCGGCGTGCGGAACAGCCGTGGCGCCCACGACGAGCTTCTCGGCAGCTTGTGCAGCGCTGATGCCCAGAGAGAGAGCAGCCGCCAGTGCGGTGAACAGAAACGTCTTCTTCATGCGATGTCCTTAATAGAAATCGGATCGCCTCTTAGGCGACTTTGTCGTCGGTCTGCCGCGGGATCGACCCTTGGCAGGGTGGCGGCTGATGCGGACAGTACCGAGATTTTTTATTCCGAGACAATACTTTTTAGTCGGATGGTTATGCTTTTTGGTTCTCAGTGGGCATTTCGCCATCCGTCTGTTGGATGCACGAGCCCCAGAGCCGTCAGCGAACCGGCAGATTCAGATGCTCGGGCAGGATTTCCGCGCCACTGCTGACCAGCAGCGCGAAGTGAATGACGTTCTCCAGCTCCCGCGTATTGCCCGGCCAGTAATGGGCTTCGAGCACGCGCTGCGCGTCTTCGCTGATCAGCGGCATCTCGAAACCGAAGCGCTGGCTGTAAATCCCCAGGAAGTACTCGGCCAACGGCAGGATGTTGCCCGGCTGCTCGCGCAACGCCGGCAGGTCGAGGCGTCCTTCGTTCAGGTAGTGAAACAGCCGCTCGTGGAATTTGCCGGCGGCGACTGAAAGACGCAGATCGATGCTGGTCGCTGCGACTAGCCTGACGTCGACCTGGCTGGGCTGCGTGGCGCCGACGCGGGTGACTTCGTGGTTTTCCAGCGCCGCGAGTAATTTGATCTGGATTGCCATCGGCAGGTCGGCGATCTCATCCAGATACAGCGTGCCGCCGGTTGCCGAGCCGAACCAGCCTGCCCGACTGCTGACAGAGCCGCTGTGGGCGCCGGCGGCGTAACCGAACAGCTCGGCGTCGGCGTAGGTCGAGCTGATGGCCCCGCAGTTGACCGATACGAACAACCCGGCCCGGTCGCTGCCACGGTGAATATGACGCGCCAGCAATTCCTTGCCCGTGCCGGACTCGCCGCGGATCAGCACCGGCAGGTCCAGTGGCGCCAGCAGCTCCATCTCTTCGCGCAACTGCCGCGATCGTGGATCGATGAACACCAAGGCCTTGGCGCGGATGCTCAGCGGACTTTTTTCAGCATCAGGAAAGGTCAGCAACGGGTGGCTCGAAATGTCGGAAAGGCTCATGGCAGGCTCCCGCCCCGGCCATTCATGGACCCGGGCGTTGAAAAAAAAGCCGCAGCACCTGTCGGTTCACTGCGGCGAAAATGATCGTGAGAAAAGTGGGCTCAAGCGCAACGACCGTTGCGAATGCGCTGGTCATGCGCGGCGGCGGTTGAAATGCTCAATGCGCCCTTGCAGCCGGTACAGGTACGCGAAACCCTGCTCCCAACGCTGGTGGCCGGACTTCACGTTGATATGACCCGCGCCGCTGAGGATGCCGATTTCAGCGCCCCAATTGCGGGCCATTTCCATCGCACGCAACGCGCTGACGGCTGAATCGTTGTCCGAGCTGACCACTTGGGTCGGGAACGGCAGCAGGTGCTCGGGAATGGGCGCGAAATTGCGGATCGCCGGCGGGCAATTGGGGCGTTCGACGTCGGCGGGAGCCACCAGCAATGCCCCTCGCACCTGACGCAGACTCGCCATTGGCGCCAGCTGCGCCCAATGGGCGACGGTGACGCAACCCAGGCTGTGGGCGATGAGAATCACCGGTGTGCTGTCAGAGGCAATGGCGCGTTGCAGCTCACCCACCCAATCTTCCCGGCGCGGCTTGAGCCAGTCGGCCTGCTCCACACGCACGCTGTTGGGCAGGCTGTTCTGCCAGTGAGTTTGCCAATGGTCGTCGGCAGATCCTTGCCAGCCTGGCACGATCAAGTAACGGATCGATTCGTTATGCATGGCCTTCGCCTCCTGCAGGGTGCGTTCATGGGGGCGAGTATAGGGATCCGACATATATTCGAAAAAGAATAAGAAGCTATTTATTAATAGCTCGAAAATATATGCGATAGCGTCGGGGAATGGCGCAAAAAAAGAGGGCCACCCCCTGCCTTAAAGGGGTGGCCCTTAGAATCACGCTGTCTGCCCCCAGCTCGCCGGGGATGAGCAGAGATTAAGGGGCGGTTGTTACAGAAATCTTTATCCAGAAAAATTTCTGAAAACCGGCGTCATTGGCGCAACAGCCAGGCCGGTATCAACCGCGCGCAGGCTTAAGCACCGTGTCGTTTTCAGTCACCCGTTCAAACCGGTTGGCCCGCCCGAAGGTGCCGAAATCATTGAACCGCACGCCCATCTCGGCCATCACCTTGTGCGCAACGGGCGCCGTCATCTGGCGTATGTAAAACGGCTCCTTCACCACGAAGTGATGAATGCCGTGGGTGCTGCCGAAGTTGAAGCAGAACGCCTGCAGCGGCCACATCCACCACGGATTGAGCACTTGGGTCTGCTGCATGACATTGCCCATCTCGACGTCGCCGTAGTAATGCATGTTCGAACTGACAAAATGCAGGCAGAAGGTACGCAGCACGTTCGGACCGACCAGCACCACGACAGCGATGTCGATGACGTGCATGACCGCCAGCGTGTTCGCCGACCAGTCAACCGGGCTGCCCGTCAGACCGGCAATGCCATTGGCGGCATGGAAGCCGAGAAACACGTACCACGCGCCCCAATTGAGCAGCGCCAGCGGCGCATAAACGCGAAGGGTGCGCTTGAGAATGCTGAATTTATGCGCCCGGGTTTTCGCCCGCAGCATGCGGATCAGCGACGACATGACGTTATCGCCCACCATCAGCAACCGTGCCACGCCCCACGGCTCGCCATTGGTGATGGCGCGCTCCTCCATGTCCGCCTCGGTGCCGGAGACCTTGTGATGATTGAGGTGCAGGTGCCGGCGAATCCAGGGATTGATCGTGCTCGGCCGCGCCAGCCAGACCAATGCCAGCATCACGTTATGGGGCACGCGCTGCTTGCGGAAATACATGCTGTGGATCAGGTCGTGTTCAAGCTCGTGGGTCAGCGAGGCGAAGAACGCATTCAGCAGCAGGCACGCCCACCAGGCCAGATAACCCCCGATATAGAGGGCCGCGCTGCCGATCATGCCGGCGAGCGCGAAGCACAGGATGCCTGCGCCGATGGCGTCCTGATGCAGCAGCAGCGGATAGCGCTCACGCAGCGCGGCGCCGTGGGCGGAAACCACCGCACGAATATGCGCTGATCGTTGTTGTGCATTCAGTCCGGCAGCACTTGCAGAAGTGTCGTGCATGATTCCATTCTCCGGTTTCAGGATGAAGAAGCGTGGCACCACTGTGCCGCTTAAGCCGGGATGCTGCCTGACCGTGAACGCCAATCTGTAGACCGGAAGCGCCAACCTGTATGCCTGAGCCGAGCATCCTCGCCAGCTGGACCCGCGCCTTGCGCAAGCAACTCGATGCCCTCGGCCTCGACAGCCTCGCGCTGAGCCAGGCTGCGGGCCTGGATCCGCAGCTGATGGATGATCCCAACGCTCGATACCCGGTGGCGGTGACCACCCGTTTTTGGGAGCTGGCCGTGCAGGCCAGCGGCGATCCGGCGCTGGGCTTGCGGGTGTCGCGGTTCGTCAGCCCGACGACCTTTCACGCACTCGGTTACGCGCTGGTCGCCAGCGGCTCGTTGCGTGAGGTGTTCGAGCGCATCGTGCGTTATCACCCGGTGGTGAGCGACGCGCTGGTCATGAGCTTCGAGCATGTGGCCGAGCGTTACGAGTTTCGTTTCCGCGTGCCCGACGGCAGTCCGATGCCGGCCAATGAGGCCATGGACGCCTTCGCCGTGATCTACGTGCGCACCTGCCGCAACCGCCTGGGCCGTCATTACGCGCCGCTGGCCGTGCACCTGATGCGGCCGCAGCCGGTAGACCCGCAGCCGTGGCATGACGTCTTCCGCGCGCCGCTGTTCTTCGGCGCGGCGGAGAATCTGCTGAGTTTTGCCTGCGAGGATTTCGACAGGCATCTGGAAGATGGCAATCCGGAGTTGGCCGTGCACAACGAGGCTGTGCTCAACCGCACCCTCGAGCAGCTCAGTGCGCTGACCTGGGAGCGCAAGGTGCGTGGCGCCATCGAAGCTCAATTGCCGGAAGGCGAGCCGTCCGCCGAGCACATCGCCCACACACTGCACCTGAGTCTGCGCAGCCTTCAGCGCCATCTGGCCGACGAGGGTTGCCGGTACGACCTGCTGCTCAATCAGTGCCGGCAGAATCTGGCGCTGCAACACATGCGCGACCCGGGTTGCTCGCTCAGCGAAGTCGCGTATCTGCTCGGTTTCGCCGACACCAGCAGCTTCAGCCGCGCGTTCAAGCGCTGGACCGGGATGACGCCCAGCCAGTACCGCGAAGGAATGAATCACTGATGGGAGGCGCCATTACGCGACTGCGCCGGTCAGGCGATGAAGGGCGGCCTCGCGCAACCATTGCGTGTCCTGCACGCCGATAAGGTCGTGATCGCGGCGCACGATCTGCCGTTCTGCGAACTGCCCCAACACCCGCTCGACCACCTCACCGCTCAGCCCGAGGCAGCGACTGGACGCCATGTCGGCAAGGGGCACGCTGCGCACGGAGCGATCCATCTCGCCATAGGCTTCGGCCAGCATCAGCAGCCGAAACGCCACCCGTTCTTCGGTGGGCATCAGGGTGATGTCTTCGACGGCAGGCACGGCGAGGCCGAGCTTGTGCCCCAGCAACTCGCGGAAATGCCGCCACAAGGCCGGGTGTTCGGCCAGCAGTTGCTTGAGTGGCGCGTGGGGCATGTGCAGGAGAATGACCGCGTCCTGGGCGAACACATTGTGGGTCGCGGGCAGATCGTCGAACAACGAGGCTTCGCCGAACCAGAAGGGCCGATAGCCTTCTGCCGGAGGCATGTCCGTTTGCTGCGGCTTGAGGGGATTGATGCGTAACGAGCCCGTGAGCAGCGCGTACAGGCCGGGCGCCGGGTCGCCGCGCTGGAAGATCGATTTGCCGGGCGTCACCCGGCGCTGACGCATGCCGGTCAGCAAGCTATCCTGCAACAGCGCAGGCAGATCGCGGAACCATCGGTCGTTGATAAACCATGAGCGCCATTGGGTTCCATTCGTCATGTGAATCTCCTTTTGATAGCCGGCGTTTTGTTGCAGGCTGATCCGTCCAGCGGGTTCAGCCGAAAAAAATCAGCGGCATGATCTACGTATCCATAGAGGAATAACAATGAAAAACCTCGTCGATCACCTTAGCCAGTACGCGGCCTACCACCGCGATACCCGCAATATCGTCACCCACTTCGTTGGCATTCCGCTGATCGTGATCGCGGTGGCCGTGCTGCTCTCACGCCCCGGCTGGACCAGTTGGTCACTCGGCGGGATTTGGGTGTCTCCCGCCTTGCTGGTGAGTCTTGCGGCGACGTTCTTCTACCTGCGGCTGGATGCCTTCTTCGGTGTGCTCATGGGTGTCCTGCTTGCGCTGTGCCTGTGGCTGGGCGCGAACCTGGCGCAACAGACCACCCTGTTCTGGCTCAGTGCCGGCGTCGGGTTGTTTGTGCTCGGTTGGGCGATTCAGTTTGTGGGCCATTATTACGAAGGCCGCAAGCCGGCGTTTGTCGACGACCTCACAGGCCTGATCATCGGGCCGTTGTTTGTCGTCGCCGAAGCGGCTTTTTTGCTGGGAATGAGGAAGAAGTTGCAGCACGTCATCGAGGCGCGAGTGGGCAAGACGCACCGGCGGGATTTGAAGAAGGCTGCGGTTTAAAGCTCAGACCGGCTGTAGGAGCGCGCTTCGCGACCGTCGTAACCTCCGATTGCTCCTACAGCGGATTTGCGTCCGGCCCGGATTGTGAGAAACCGCACGAATCTGTAGGAGCGTGGCTTGTCCCGCGATCGGCGACGCAGTCGTCGCAAACCGGATAATGCGGTCCATCAGGCAGACCGCATTATCAGGATTGCTGCCGGTCCCAGGCAGATCGCGGGACAAGCCACGCTCCTACAGGGGTACGCTTAGAGGTTGTCGACTTTCTGCCAGACTTTCGGCTTGAAGAACAACGTCTCGCCCCGCGCCAGTCCGGTCAGGCTGTCGTGGTCCTTCACCACTTCCGCTTCGATCAGATCGGGCTGCCCTTCGACCTTCAGCGTCACGCGCGTCGTTGCGCCCAACGGGCGGATGTCCCGCACTTCCGCCGCGTGGTGCCCTTCCACTTCGTGCCGTGACAACGACACCTCGTGGGGGCGGAACAACACGTGGTTGTCTTCGCCCAGGTGCAGGCGGTTCGAGTCACCCAGAAAGTGGTACACGAAATCGCTGGCCGGGTTCTCGTAGACGTCGCCGGGCGAGCCGATCTGCTCGATCACACCCTTGTTCATCACCACGATGCGGTCGGCGACTTCCATGGCCTCTTCCTGGTCGTGGGTCACGAATACCGAGGTCAGGTTGATGTCTTCGTGCAACCGCGCAAGCCAGCGCCGCAGCTCCTTGCGCACCTTGGCATCCAGCGCGCCGAACGGCTCGTCCAGCAGCAGCACTTTGGGTTCCACGGCCAAGGCACGGGCCAGCGCGATACGCTGACGCTGACCGCCCGACAGTTGCTCCGGATAGCGATCCGACAGCCAGTCCAGCTGCACCATATTCAGCAGCTCATGCACTTTGACGGCGATCTGGCTCTCGTTCGGGCGCTGGTTCTTCGGCTTCATGCGCAGGCCGAACGCGACGTTGTCGAACACGGTCATGTGGCGAAACAGCGCGTAATGCTGGAACACGAACCCTACGTTGCGATCGCGCACGTCGTGGCCGGAGACATCTTCGCCGTGGAACACAATGCTGCCTTTGTCCGGGGTTTCCAGCCCGGCAATGATGCGCAGCAGCGTGGTCTTGCCGCAGCCGGACGGGCCCAACAGCGCCACGAGCTCGCCACTCTGGATATCCAGACTGATGCCGTCGAGGGCCTTGAAGGCGTTGAAATTCTTGCTGACGTTACGGACTTCGATCGACATGAATTATTCCTCCGCCGCGTTTTTGCGCAGACGGCTAATGCGCGCTTCGCTCCACTGCTTGAGCAGCAGGATGAACAGCGCAAGGATCAATAACAGGCTCGCCACGGCAAATGCTGCCACGTGGTTGTACTCGTTGTAGAGAATCTCGACATGCAGCGGCAGGGTGTTGGTCACGCCGCGAATGTGCCCCGACACCACCGACACCGCGCCGAACTCACCCATGGCCCGCGCGGTACACAGCACCACGCCGTAGATCAGGCCCCATTTGATGTTGGGGACGGTCACGTGCCAGAACATCTGCCAGCCATTGGCACCAAGCAACCGCGCGGCCTCTTCTTCCTGCGTGCCCTGCTCCTGCATCAGCGGGATCAGCTCGCGGGCCACGAACGGCACCGTCACGAAGATGGTCGCCAGTACGATGCCCGGCAGGGCGAAGACGATCTGGATGTCGTGGTCCTGCAGCCAGGGGCCGAACACGCCACGGGCGCCGAACATCAGCACGTAGATCAGACCGGCGATGACCGGCGAGACCGAGAACGGCAGATCGATCAGCGTGACCAGAATCGCCTTGCCGCGGAACGAGTATTTACTCACGCACCAGGCTGCCGCGACGCCGAAGACGACGTTGAGCGGCACCGAAATCAGCACGGCGAACACGGTGAGCTTGAGCGCCGACAGCGCATCGGGCTCCAGGATGGCGGCGAAGAATCCGCCGAGGCCGTTGCTCAAGCCCTGGCCGATCACCACCACCAACGGCAGCAACAGGAAGAACGCGAAGACCAGCCAGCCAAGGCCGATCAGAATGCGCCGCGACACCGAGCTGCCACGACGGGCAGCATTGGCGGAGGACGCAGCAATGAGCGATGAACCAGACATACGTGCGCCTCCTCAGTTAGGGGTTTCGATGCGTCGTTGCAACAGATTGATCAGCAGCAACAGCACGAACGACACCAGCAGCATCATCACGCCAATCGCCGTGGCGCCGGTGTAGTCGTACTGGTCGAGCTTGACCATGATCAGCAACGGCAGGATTTCGGTCTTCATCGGCATGTTGCCGGCGATGAAAATCACCGAACCGTACTCACCCACGCCCCGGGCAAAGGCCAGCGCGAAGCCGGTCAGCCAGGCAGGCAACAAGGCCGGCACGAGGATGTGACGAAACACCTGAAGGGGCTTGGCGCCAAGGCACGCCGCTGCTTCTTCGACTTCGCGGGGAATGTCCGCCAGCACCGGCTGAACCGTGCGCACCACAAAGGGCATGGTGACAAAGGTCAACGCCAGGGTGATGCCGAACGGGGTGTAGGCGATCTTGATGCCCAGGTCGGCGGCAAACTGGCCGATGAAACCGTTCGGCGTGTACAGCGCGGTCAGCGCGATACCGGCAACGGCGGTGGGCAGTGCGAAGGGCAGATCGATCATCGCGTCGATGATCTTGCGACCGGGGAAGGTGTAACGCACCAGCACCCAGGCCAGCAGCGTGCCGATGATGCCGTTGATGATCGCCGCGCAGAACGCTGTGCCGAAACTCAGCTTGAGTGCTGCAAGCACGCGAGGCGCCGTGACGACGTTCCAGAACTGCACGGCGCTCAGTTGGGAAGCGTGGATGAACATGACCGCAAGCGGTATCAGCACAATCAGGCTGAGGTACACCAATGTGTAGCCCAGCGTCAGCCCGAAGCCGGGTATGACGGGGGATATGCGTCGAGACATAAAAGTCCTTGGTTTACACACGTTACCCGGAACGAGTCCGGGTCCATTTATTCCGATTCAGGCGCGCGGCGGAACATCTATCAGATAATTTATTGTCCGCCACGGCATCCCCTGTAGGAGTGAGCTTGCTCGCGATAGCGGCGTGTCAGTCACCGAGGCAGCGTCGGAGCGAGCCGCATTCGCCAGCAAGCCGGCTCCTACAGGAGCGCCAGGCCCTCAGCCGACCCTCTTACTGCGGGATGTAGATCTGATCGAACACACCGCCGTCATCGAAGAACTTGGGCTGAGCCGATTTCCAGCCACCGAAGTCCTTGTCGATGGTCAGCAGGTTCAGCTTCGGAAACTGCTTCTCGTACTGGGCGGCCACTTCCTTGTCACGTGGACGATAGAAGTTTTTCGCCGCGATTTCCTGACCTTCCTTGCTGTACAGGTGCTTGAGGTATTCAGTGGCGATTTCGGTGGTGCCGTGCTTCTCGGCGTTCTTCTCGACAACGGCCACGGGAGGCTCGGCCAGGATCGACAGCGAAGGGACGACGATGTCGAACTTGTCCGCGCCGCCGTCTTCTTTCAGCGCCAGGAACGCTTCGTTTTCCCACGCCAGCAACACATCACCCTGACCGTTGTTGACGAAAGTAATGGTCGAGCCGCGTGCGCCGGTGTCCAGCACGGGCACATGCTTGAACAGCTTGCCGATGTATTCCTTGGCCTTGGCTTCGTCGCCGCCGTTGGATTTCAGACCGTAGCCGTACGCCGCCAGGAAATTCCAGCGCGCGCCGCCCGAGGTTTTCGGGTTCGGCGTGATCACCGACACGCCGTCCTTGATCAGGTCGGCCCAGTCATAGATGCCTTTCGGGTTGCCCTTGCGCACCAGGAACACAATGGTCGAGGTGTACGGGGTGCTGGCGTCCGGCAGCTTGGTCTGCCAATCCGCAGGAATGGTCTTGCCCAGCTTGGCGATTTCGTCGATGTCGCCGGCCAGGGCCAGGGTCACCACGTCAGCCGGCGAGCCGTCGATCACCGAGCGGCCCTGTTTGCCTGAGCCACCGTGGGACTGGTTGATCTTCACGGTGTCGCCCGGGTGGGATTTTTTCCAGTAGTTGATGAATTCGGCGTTGTAGTCCTGATACAGCTCGCGCGTAGGGTCATACGACACGTTCAGCAGGGTGAAATCCTTGGCGACAGCAGAACCGGCAAACACCGCACTGGCGAGCGCGGCCAGCGCATAACGACGAATGGACATGAATCAAGCTCCTGGACAAATGCTGTGCTGTTGGCTTTTTCTAGTTTTAGGTCATGCAGCGTTAGTGATACGGGAGCGTGGCTCAGCCCTGCTTGTTGCTCTGGTTCTGCAGACGGAATTTTTCCTTGCGCTCGATCTGGACCACCTGCGCGTTGTGCACCGTGATTTCAACCGCGCCGAAGCGCAGGTCACGCAGCGCGCTTTGAATTTCACGCAAAATGCTTGCTTCGTCCTGGCCGTCAACGCTACGTAGAGATGCGCTCATGTTCGTGCTCCTTGAAAGATTTGCCGCAGCGTGGGGGCGGCCGCTGCTTGTGGCGTGAGCGCGATAGTAGAGACGCAGAGATATTCTTAAAAATACTATTTAAGAATGCAGATATAACCAAAAGGCATTTGGGAAATGGGTTCGCATGCAGTTACGCATCTGTAGGAGCCGGCTTGCTGGCGAACCGGGTGTGTCAGCCGCCAATGATGTGCCTGACCCATCGCGTTCGCCAGCAAGCCAGCCCCTACGAATGGGTGTCCAACCCGGATTTTAGGTGTGACGCCGCGCCTACAAAAGCATCACTTGCGCCACCAGCGTCTCAGGCAGAGACAAACACCGGCGCATGCTGCCAGTTGATCTGCTCCGCCGGCATGGGCCGCGCGAACCAATAGCCCTGGCCCAGTTCGCAGTTGTGTTTCAGCAGAAAGCCGGCCTGGTTGGCCTGCTCGATACCTTCCGCCAGCACCCGCATATCCATGGCCCGAGCCAAGGCAATGATCGCGTTGACGATCGCGATGTCGTCATCGTCGTCCGGCAGACCGGCAACGAACCCCTGATCGATTTTCAGTTTCTGCACCGGCATGCGCTTGAGCCGCAGCAGCGACGAATACCCGGTGCCGAAATCGTCGATGGACAGTTTCAAGCCCAGATCACGCAGCCGGTGCATCTGTTCGATGGCTTGATCGGGGTCGTCCATGATCGCGCTTTCGGTAACCTCCAATTCCAGAAACCGGGGCGCCAGTCCGGTTTCGGCCAGGACCTTGGCCACCCGACGATCCAGATCGCCGCGACCGAACAGCCGGCTGGACACGTTGACCGCGACGAACGCGATATCCACACCCTCCGCCAGCCACTCGCCCATCTGCCGGCAGGCTTGGGTCAGCACCCAGTTATCGATGTCGGCGATCAGCCCGCTTTGCTCGGCGATGGGGATGAATTCACCCGGCGAAACCATGCCCCGCACCGGATGCTGCCAGCGCACCAGCGCTTCGACGCCTTCGATGCCGCGGCTGTTAAGGTTGTGAATCGGCTGATAAAACACCCGTAGCTCGTTTTCCTCGACGGCCTGTCGCAACTCGGCCGCCAACTCGACACGGCGCTGGGCGTGGGCGGTCAGTTCGGCGGTATACATCGCGTAACTTTCACGGCCCTGATACTTGGCCTGTGACAGTGCGGCGTCGGCATTGCGCAGCAACTGCTCGGCGGTCAGCGCATCGTGGGGGAAGATGCTGATGCCGACGCTGGCGGTGAGAAACAGCGATTGCCCGCTGACCAGAAAAGGCTCCCGCAGCCCTTCCAGAATGCTTTGCGCCAGTTCGGCGGACTGCGCGACCTGCTGGGCATTTTCGAGCAGAATCGCGAATTCGTCGCCGCCCAGCCGCGCCAGCGTGACGCCCTTTTCCAGATGGTTTTCAAGGCGCTCGGCGGCAGCTTTCAACACTTCGTCCCCGGCGCTGTGGCCGAGGCTTTCGTTAATGTGCTTGAAGTGGTCCAGGTCGACGAGCAACAGCGCCAGGCTGCGCTTGTTACGACGGGCGTGGGTATGCGCCTGTTCGGCGCGGTCTGTGAACAGCAAGCGGTTGGGCAAGCCGGTCAGCGGATCGTAATGGGCCAGATGCGCCAGCTCGCGCTCGGAATGCTTGATCGAGGAAATGTCGGAAAACACCGCGACGAATTGGGTGATTTCGCCGTGCTCGTCCCTGATCGGACGAATGCTTTGCCACTGCGGGTAGATCTCGCCGCTTTTGCGACGGTTCCAGATCTCGCCACTCCACTGCCCTGCGCTGTGGATGGTCTTGAACATGCGTTCGTAGAACTCGGGGCCATGGCGCCCTGATTTGAACTTGCTCGGCCGCAGACCCAGCACTTCATCCTGCTGATAGCCGGTGATCTCGCTGAAGGCGCGGTTCACGTGCACGATCACGCCCGTGGCATCGGTGACCAGCACGCCTTCCAGCGTGGTATCGAACACAGCCGCGGCCAGTCGCAATCGCTGCATGTCCTCATCCCGGCGCGCCAGCTCGGTGACGCCCGTGAATCGGAGCAATCGCGAGCGAGCCAGGTAGATCAGCACCGCGCTGAAGGCCAGCCAGACATAACCGCCGGCCTGCTGCGCCCGCCCCAGCTGGGTCGGGTCCTCGATCAGCCGCGGCAGCACATAGTCCATGACCGCGGACCACCCAATCGATACAACCCCGTACAACGTTGCGGTGCGTAGCGCATCTCGGGTAGTGCTCGACATAGATAGAAACAACCTTGCGAAAGTAGAAATTATAGAACAAGAAACATCTTGCGACGCTTATCTGAAACAGCGGGTGGTTTTATCTGTGAGCTAAGTGATAATGCGCGCTTCTGTCTCAGGGTCTGCTCAGGCGGATCCGTACATCGCACGCGTTACAACCGAGGGCAACTCAGCCTATGTGGAACAACGGTCTGCTCGACCTGTCCGTCTGGCAATTGGTCGCAGTCACCCTGGCGATGACACATGTCACCATCGTCGGCGTCACGGTCTATCTCCATCGCTATTCAGCGCATCGCTCCCTGGAACTCAACGCCGGGCTCAAGCACTTTTTCCGTTTCTGGCTGTGGCTCACCACGGCGCAGAACACCCGCGAGTGGACCGCTATCCACCGCAAGCACCATGCCAAATGCGAAACCGTCGATGACCCGCACAGCCCGGTCATCAAGGGTCTCTCGACGGTCTTGCGCAAAGGCGCCGAGCTGTACCGCGCCGAAGCGGAGAACCCCGAGACGCTGCGCATCTACGGCAAAAACTGCCCCGAAGACTGGATCGAACGCAACCTGTATTCGCGCTATCCCCTGCTGGGCGTCGCGATCATGGGCGTGATCGATCTGGCGCTGTTCGGCGTCATCGGCATCACCGTCTGGGCGATTCAGATGATGTGGATTCCGGTGTGGGCGGCGGGCGTGGTCAATGGCCTCGGCCATGCAGTCGGCTATCGCAACTTCGAATGCCGTGACGCTGCCACCAATCTGGTGCCCTGGGGCATTTTGATCGGCGGCGAAGAGCTGCATAACAACCACCACACCTATCCCAACTCGGCCAAGCTGTCGGTCAAGCGCTGGGAGTTCGACATGGGCTGGGCGTGGATCAAAGTGTTCAGCTGGTTGCGCCTGGCGAAGGTGCAGCGCGTCGCGCCGATCGCGCACCGTGTTGAAGGCAAGGGTCATCTGGACATGGACACGGCGATGGCCATCCTCAACAACCGATTCCAGATCATGGCTCAGTACCGCAAGCTGGTGATCGCGCCTTTGGTGGCACAGGAACTGGCGAAAGCCGATGCCTCCGTACGTCACCAGTTCCGCCGCGCCAAACGCCTGCTTTCCCGCGAGCCCAGCCTGCTTGAAGACAAGCATCAAGCGCGCATCCAGACCATGCTGGAACACAGTCAGGCACTGAAAGTGATCTACGAAAAACGCCTGGCGCTGCAGCAGATCTGGGCGAAGACCAGCAGCAATGGTCACGACATGCTGGCGGCCATCAAAGACTGGGTCCACGAGGCCGAAGCCAGCGGGATTCAGTCGCTGCGTGACTTCGCCGATCAGCTGAAAACCTACTCGTTGCGGCCTCACCACGCTTGATGCCGTTGATCGGTGACCATTCGTCCGGGTGGCACCGATCGGAACTTAGTGCCATTACTCCTATCTCATTAACACCTTCGCACTATGCTGTGTGACATGTTGTGGCATGCGCCGCACCTTATTCCGAGATGCAGTGCTCATGGACAACCAGACTCCCCACGTTGAGACCCCCGCCGCAGCAGAAACCCTTCTGGCGCTGATGCATGCCCAGGCGGAAGTGGCGCGCCTCAGCGAGCGCGAGCAGCTGTTCAGTTCTCTGCTGGTCAGCGTCAACGCCGTGTTGTGGGCGTTCGACTGGCAGACGCAACGCATGATCTATGTCAGCCCCGCCTACGAGCGCATTTTCGGCCGTTCCGCCGGTTTGTTGCTCGCGGACTACAGCGAGTGGCGCGACAGCATTTACCCCGACGATCTGGACTACGCCGAGCGCAGCCTCAGCGAAGTGCTCGAGAAAGGCTCCATCGAAGACCGCGAGTACCGCATCATTCGCGCCGACGGCCAGGTCCGCTGGCTCAGTGATAAATGCTTTGTCAGTCATCAGGCCGAGCACAGCCAGCGCCTGATCGTGGTCGGCATCGCCGAAGACATCACCGAGAAGAAGCACCTCGAAGACGAGCTGCAGCGTCTGGCCACCACTGACGTGCTCACCCAAAGCAGCAATCGCCGGCACTTCTTCGAATGCGCTCAACGCGAATTCGAGCAGGCGCGTCTGCAGGGCACGCCGATGGCGTTCCTGTTGCTGGACGTGGATGATTTCAAGCTGGTCAACGACACCTATGGCCACCAGGAAGGCGACCTGGTGCTGCAACGCATTGCCGAATGCGGGCGCAAGACGCTGCGTCGTGGTGATTTGTTCGGGCGGATTGGCGGGGAAGAGTTCGCCGCCGTGTTCCCGGGCTGTGCGCCGGAAATGGCCCAGCAGATCGCCGAGCGGTTGCAGCGGGAAATTCAGCGCCTGAGCTTCCAGTGCAATGACAAGACCTTTGGCATCACCGCCAGCCAGGGGCTGACTAACCTTGGCGAGCAGGACCAGAGCCTCGAAGCGCTCTACGCACGTTCTGACGCTGCGATGTACCAGGCCAAGCGCCAGGGCAAGAATCAGATCGTGCTGGTGTAAGCCTGCTCTTCTGAAATCAACATCCCGGCTAAGCCACCGTCTTGCTGCGCACCCCTTCCAGATCTGACTCGCTGATCTTCAGCAGCCGCGCCGACTTGCTTTTCGCCAGTGCCTCCAGCGGGTCTTCAAGTCCGAGCGCGCCCATCTGTCCCGCCACGTTCATCGCCAATACCTCGCGAGTGAAGACGCCGGTGTTGTACTGGTACACCGCCGCAATCAATTCACGCAGTTCCAGCGGCAGCCGCCAGCGTGTGCGCAATGCCGAGCCAAACGAGGCCGAATACTGCGCCAACGCGCGGCGAATGGTAGCCTCATCCAGCGCGCCGCCGGCGATCAGCCAGTCCTGCAAACAGCGCAACACCGTCAAGTCGCCCAAGCCCCTGAGCAAACCGGCGCAGTAGCAACGCTCGTGATCGAGATCCAGCTTACGCGCCAACGTCCGCGCGCAGTCGGCAGTGCGTTGCGAGACCTCCCAGATTTCGGTGGCGTGCAGCAATAGCGCGGCATCCGTGAGCACCGCGCCGCGCTTGAGAGCCAGACCTTGCACCAGATTGACGCTCTGGGTGGCGCCCAATACGGCGAGCGCCTGGCCCAACGTCTGCACAGGCTTGCCCTGGTGGTGCGACGCGCTGTTGGCGGCGGCAATCAATAGTGCGGTGACATGGGGATCGTGGGTCAGCGCCTTTTCCAGCAACGTCAGATCAACACCCGACGCCCCACGACTGCTGGCCACGGCTGCCGTCACGTCAACAAACAGCGGCCCGCCGTCAGCCACCTCACGGCGTTTTTCCAGAAACGCATCCAGCCCGACACCCGGCGCCAGCGCGGGCACTGCACAGGCGACCTGCGCGCCGTCCTGCAACAGCAGCGTTTCCAGCCGATGGCGCAGGCCTTCCATGTTCAGGGGTTTGGTGAGATAGGCGGTCGGCGCCAGCTGCACGGCCTCGCGGACACTGACGCTGTCGCTGCGACTGCTCAGCAAAATGAAACGAACCGGCGGCTGACGGCGCAGCTGCCGCAGCCCGCGCAGCAAGCTCAGGCCATCGACCCCCGGCAGTTCGCGGGAAGCGATCACCAGGTCGGGGATATACCCGCTCATCCGCTCGATGGCCTCCCGGCCGTTGGAACAGATGTCCAGCTGCGCGTCGCAACGCACGTCGAGGACCAATTCGTTGAGCATCTCGCGGGCCCAGGGGTCCGATTCAGCAATCAACACGCGGGGAACGGCTAGCGCCTCTACAACGGTCATCATGACTCTCCGGCATCAGTCCCTTTACCTTAGTCAAAGACTGGGCAGGGAGACAGACCGAAAGCGATTTTTCTGGCGTCAATAAACAAAAAACCTGCCGAAGCAGGTTTTTCTGATCAAGCGCTCACACTTTTACCAAGCGTGCATGCGGCTCATCGGCATGAAGTCAGGCAATTTCAGCGAAGCATTCTTCGATGATCTTCAGGCCTTTGTCCAACTGCTCGTCCGGCGAGGTCAGCGGGACCAGCACGCGCAACACGTTGCCGTAGGTGCCGCAGGACAGCAGGATCAGCCCCTTGTCACGGGCCTTTGCGATCACTTGCGCGACGGCAGCAGCGTTAGGCTTGTGGGTGTCGCCGTTCTCGAAGCACTCGACGGCGATCATGGCGCCCAGCGCGCGGACTTCACCGATGACCGGGTACTTGGCCTGGATGGCACGCAGGCCAGTGACCAGACGCTCGCCAACGGCTTTGCAACGATCCAGCAGGTGCTCTTCTTCGAACACTTCCATCACCGCGAGCGCAGCAGCACACGCGACCGGGCTGCCGGCGTAAGTGCCGCCCAAACCGCCCGGGGCGATGGCGTCCATGTATTCGGCCTTGCCGCACACGCCCGCCAGCGGGAAACCACCGGCGATGGACTTGGCGAAGGTGGTCAGGTCGGCGCTCACGCCCATCTGTTCCATGGCGAAGAAGGTGCCGGTACGGCCAGCGCCGGTCTGCACTTCGTCAGCGATCAGCAGAATGCCGTGCTTGTCGCACAGTTCACGCAGACGCGCCATGAACGCCTTAGGCGCGACGTAGAAACCGCCCTCGCCCTGCACCGGCTCGATGATGATCGCGGCGATGTCTTTAGGCTCGGCGTCGTTCTTGAAGATGCGCTCGATGCTGGCGATGGAATCGTCAACGCTGACACCGTGCAGTTCGTTCGGGTAGATGGCGCGGAAAATACCGCCCGGCATCAGGCCCATGCCGGCCGAGTACGGCACGACTTTACCGGTCAGGCCCAGGGTCATCATGGTACGGCCGTGGTAAGCGCCGGTGAAGGCGATGACGCCTGCACGGCCGGTTGCGGCGCGGGCGATCTTGACGGCGTTTTCAACCGCTTCGGAACCGGTGGTGACCAACAGGGTTTTCTTGGCGAAGTCGCCCGGCACCTTGGCGTTGACCTTCTCGCACAGCTCGACGTAAGGCTCGTACGCCAGCACCTGGAAGCAGGTGTGGGTCAGCTTGGTCAGTTGCTCTTGCACGGCCGCGATGATTTTCGGGTGCAGGTGACCGGTGTTCAGTACCGCAATGCCGCCCGCGAAGTCGATGAACTCGTTGCCTTCGACGTCGGTGACGGTGGCGTTCTTCGCGGACTCAGCGAAGATCGGGTGAATTTGACCAACGCCGCGTGGGACTGCAGCTTCGCGGCGTTTCATCAGGGATGCGTTAGTTTTGCTCATCATTTCCTCATTCGCCGCTCATCGGGCGGCGCGGTTCAAGGATCAAGCAGCGGGGGTCAACAGCGACAGCATACGATGATCGACTGTCGCGGCCTCCCGGCCACCAATAGGTTGGTGCCACTGAAACCTGCGAAACGGCGCTCTCGCGTCCCGCAGGTTGTAGAACAGTTACTTCACTCTGCCACTCAGCGGGTTCAGATGCTGAGGCAGAGGTATTTGATTTCCAGATAATCTTCGATGCCGTACTTGGAGCCTTCGCGACCAAGACCGGACGCCTTGATACCACCGAACGGCGCGACTTCGTTGGAGATCAGACCGGTGTTGATGCCCACCATGCCGTACTCCAGCGCTTCCGCCACACGGAACACCCGGCTCAGGTTCTGCGCGTAGAAATACGACGCCAGCCCGAACTCGGTGTCGTTGGCCATGGCGATCACTTCGGCTTCGTCTTTGAAGCGGAACAGCGGGGCCAGCGGGCCGAAGGTTTCTTCCTTGGCCACGGCTGCGTTTTTCGGCACGTTGACGAGGATAGTCGGTTCGAAGAAGTTGCCTTCCAGGCTGTTGCCGCCGCTCAGCACTTTCGCGCCTTTGCTCAAGGCATCAGCGATGTGTTCCTTGACCTTGGCCACGGCTTTTTCGTCGATCAGCGGACCGGTGGTGGTGCCTTCCGCCAGGCCATCACCCACTTTCAGCTTGGCGACGGCAACCTGCAGCTTCTCGGCGAAAGCGTCGTAGACGGCATCCTGCACATAGATGCGGTTGGCGCACACGCAGGTCTGGCCGTTGTTGCGGTATTTGGAAATGATCGCGCCCTCAACGGCCTTATCCAGGTCAGCGTCGTCGAACACGATGAACGGCGCGTTGCCGCCCAGTTCCAGCGAGACCTTCTTGATGTCGTGAGCGCATTCAGCCATCAACTGGCGACCGATCTCGGTCGAGCCGGTGAACGACAGCTTGCGTACGATTGGGTTGCTGGTCAGCTCGCCGCCGATATCGCCGGCGCTGCCGGTCACCACGCTGAACACGCCCGCCGGGATGCCCGCGCGCTCGGCCAATTCAGCCAGTGCCAGTGCAGAGTAAGGCGTTTGCGAAGCGGGCTTGAGCACCATGGTGCAGCCTGCCGCCAGCGCCGGGCCGGCCTTGCGGGTGATCATCGCAGCGGGGAAGTTCCACGGCGTGATCGCTGCGGTAACACCGATCGGCTGCTTGAGGACGATCAGGCGCTTGTCCGGCTGATGGCCCGGAATCACGTCGCCATAGATGCGCTTGGCCTCTTCGGAGAACCACTCGATAAAGGAAGCGGCATAAGTGATTTCGCCTTTGGCCTCGGCCAGTGGCTTGCCCTGCTCAAGGGTCATCAGGCGACCGAGGTCGTCCTGGTTTTCAATCATCAGCTCGAACCAGCGACGCAGCTTGGCGCCACGCTCTTTGGCGGTCAGCGCACGCCAGGCCGGCAGCGCCTTGTCAGCGGCCTCGATGGCGCGGCGGGTTTCAGCAGCGCCCATCTTTGGCACGGTGCCGAGAATCTCATTGGTCGACGGGTTATTGACCTTGATGGTCTGGCCACTGTCGGCATCCGCCCAGGCGCCATTGATGTACGCCTGCTGGCGGAACAACTTCGAGTCTTTGAGCTGCATTGCGGCCTCCTGAACAGCACCGCGCGCGGCGGAGCGAATGGTTGTGTGCGGGCGCCTCGACCGAGGCCGCCGCCGGATATAACTGTCGCCGGCCCTGAATGAAGAATAGAAGAAAGGCCGGGCGGGGCGTTTGAAATCTCAAACGAATCCTAGGGACAACAGGGGTAAAGGACAATAGTGCGTTCGAAAAAAAGAACGGTTGGAGCTTGGGGTGGGATGAATTCGGATGAGCGTAGCTGGGAGCGTTCGTATGTGGTTGTCGTGCGGGGGTGCCGATACGGCTTGGCTTGGTCTCACTAAATTGTTAACGGCGGGTCATCGGCATGGACGCGTGCAGGCCAGATGAGTATTATGGCGCCCGCGTTGCACCTGTAGCTCAGCTGGATAGAGTACTGCCCTCCGAAGGCAGGGGTCATGGGTTCGAATCCCGTCAGGTGCGCCATCTTCTTCCCTTTGCGTCGCAGGGGGTCAGCGTTACTCCCCATACCTGTTTTAGTCCTGAATGTCGTACCCCCATCGACCGAGGCATCTTTGTCTCTCGCGTCGAGGCTGTAGGCACCGCCTTTCATCAACTCATTATCGCTGCATCTCCTAAGTCGCACTGAAGCACAAAGGCGCGTAGTCGGAAATGGTGCCGATGTTTTCAGGGGTTGGTGCAAGCACAGTGATACGGGTCTCAACATCAGACATTTAACGGCCACAGCCAGTGACCTTGTTTTGATTTTTCTGGCGCCTGAAATACGGAAACCTGTATAAATCCGCTTGGCGTCATGCACCTTGAACAAGGTCACGCCAGTATATGGAATTCAGCTTTGTCTCAGGCGCCCGCCTGGGAAACAGGGAGAGACAATGCAATGGTTTTCTCGTCGTGGGTCCCCCACGCAAGCTCATACCGCCGCACTTGCGTGCCCCCAATCCGGCGCAGCTTCACACCTCGCCACGCCTCCGCGCTTGCCCAACAGCACGGCCGTCCCGTGCATGGGCATGACGTCGCCGGTGCCGGGAACTATCGCTGGGAACTATCAAGGCCGTTGTTGCACCCGTTGCCTTCGCTGGACTGTCGGCTGATTAACTCTCAGACACTCCTTAAGGACGCCTGACTAAAGACATGAGTAATCCTCCCAACCCCTACATCTACCTGATACGAAGCGTGATCTGTGGCCTGGTCGGTCTGTCCCTGCTGGTGATTGCCGGTTATATGGCTTACTGGCGTTACGAGTTTTTGCCTCAGGCGCAGCGTGCGCCTGGCGTAGTTACCAAGCTAAACGCTGGCGGTTCGCACCCCGAAATCGAATTCACCAGTGCTGACAACCAAGTCATCTCATACCCACAGGGTGGGATGATTTCTGGTTATGAAGTCGGGCAACCGGTTCAGGTGCTCTACCTTGCCGAAGACCCCGAGATGACGGGTGTCGTTAACGACCGGGGGGCGCTGTGGGGCACTTCGGCGTTGTTAGGGTTGATGGGTTTGGCCTTCGCGCTCGTGGCTCGATCCGAATTTTCCAGTGGTAGAAAGAAACCGGCCGTACCGGCGCTAAAGGACGTTAAACCATGACTCACTCGATCATTCCGCTACCTGTTAGTTTCAGTCGGTGGACCTATAACAGCGAGTCGTGGCGGGCTGACTCCCAAAGATCACCATCGGCCGGCAGCTCGCAGGGCTGACAGCCGATCCCAGATACTTTTCAAGGACGCCTGAGTAAAGACATGAGTAATCCTCCCAACCCCTATACCTACCTCATACGAAGCCTGATCTTTGGCTTGGCCGGTGTAGTCCTGCTTGCCATTGCCGGTTCTATGGCTTACTGGCGTTACGAGTTTTTGTCTCAGGCGCAGCGAGCCCCTGGTGTAGTGACTAAACTTAACGCTGGCGGTTCGCACCCCGAAATCGAATTCACCAGTGCTGACAACCAAGTCATCTCATACCCGCAGGGCGGGGTGATTTTCGGCTATGAAGTTGGTCAGCCGGTTCAGGTGCTCTACCTTGCCGAAGACCCGAAGATGACGGCTGTCATTGAAGACCGAGGCGCGTTGTGGGGCATTCCGGTGTCACTGAGTTTTATGGGCCTGGCGTTTATCTGGGGCTGTAGGTCTGAGTTTTCCAGTGGCAGGAAGCAACCTGCCGTACCGCCGCTAAAAGGACGTTAAAACGATGACTGAATCGATCATTCCCCTGCCGGTCAATGTCAGCGGTTGGGAGTACATCACAGGGAGTAGCGGCGGGCTCAGTGTTGGTTTGGTATCCGGTACGGGCGGATCAATCACCCTAAAGACACCCGATGGCAAAGAAGAGAGCTTTCGCTACGGAGGCGCTGGCGCAGGCATTGGGTTAGGCTTCAAGTTGCCGCGCTTCGGCAAGGTTAACCTGCAGATCAAGGGCAAAAACGTTGGCGGCGCGGGGGCATTGGAATCCTTTACGAGCTACGGCTGGGTATTCGTGTCGGATGCGCTGAAAGACCGGGACTTAAAGCGCGATGACATCACCGGTCCCTGCGTGTTCATGGAACTTAACGCCGGCTTGGTTGCAGGCGGCTCGGGCACGGCAATGCTGTTCGGGCTGGACCCGAAACTGCTGGCACTCTCAATGGCGATGAATACAACACCGGCTACCGCGTTTTTTGGAATGACGGTGATACAGCGTCAGTTGATGCAGTCAGCCAAGGGGGCGCTGCTTATGACTGGATATAATGTGGGCGCGCAAGCAGGCTTTGGCGGGGCGATCTATTTGGGCGGGTTGTTCTGATCCCGACAATCTGACTCGGCTAGGCGTGATGCCGCTTACTAGCTGACATAAAAAAACGGCCCTGCTCATTGAGCAGGGCCGTTTTTGTTAACGCTCAAACAGGTTCAATCACGCATTTGGGCAAGGCACGGGGGCCCAGTCGCCCAGATCCGGGCTTTTGCACATCGCGTTAACCTGCGATTGACCGGTCGCTGCAACCTGCTGGCTTGCAGCCTGCTTGGTTTTCGCGTCCCGCAAGGTCTTCTCGGTGGTCACTGCTTCCTGAGGTACGGTTGGCAGCTTTTTCTTCGTGGCGGCTTTTTTCTTGTTGGCCGGAGTAACAGATGTGGTGTCTGCCGCTGCAACAGTGGCTACGTCGGCACGCTGCACGCCAACGGTTTGCAGGTCTTTTTCGTACGCTTGGGTGTAGCTGTTGAGGCTTTCACCGGTACGACCGTTCACGGTGGTGATCAGGTCGTTAGACTCTTTGAGGCCCGCGACGATTTCAGCCAGACGCTTGCGGCCTTCGGTGTCGTTGATGGTCTTGGCTTTGCGGCCCGCGATCAACTTGGTGAACTCGCTCTGGTAGCAAGACTGCGAAGCCTGGGCGTAAGCCGTGCTGCGGTCCATGTCGCCGACGCTCTTGTTGATGTCGGTTGCGTAAGAGCCGATGCGCTGTTTGTCGTCAGCAATCTGCTTCTGCTTCTCGGTGTAGTAACCCGCTGCACCGCCAACCACGGCGCCGCCTGCTGCACCGATGGCGATATTGCGTTTACGGTCTTCGGAGCTACCGACCATTGCCCCGGCCAGTGCGCCACCCAGAGCGCCGACAGCGGCACCGCCGAATACGGACTTGGCGGTGTCACCGTCAGTCTCACGCAGGTGTTTGACCGGCTCGTAGCAGGTTGGGTAGTACTCAACCTTGGTGCTGGCACCCACTTTGGAGACCGGCGAGCTGGCACAGCCTGCCATCAGTACGGCGCTGAAGCCTACGGCAGCCAATAGCAGCCCACGGCATTTGGAGGTCGATACAACGGGTTTACGGCTTAGCTGCATGTTCTTGCTCTCGTTTTGGTTTTACAACGCCGGTACGGCCACTGGCCGCCCGGACTCCCTTTTACTCGCTGGACACCGGCCGTTAAGGCCCAGTGGCCGGTGCAAGCAATTCCTTGAGGACCGCCTGCGGGTCCGCGCGCTTTTGCTGACGATAACTGCCCACGTTGCGGACAAATACTGTGGCGCGAGCCACCAGACTTTTGCCCACGACCGGTTTTCGATTGAGCTCTTCCTTGACCCGTTGAAACTGCGCCTGGATCACCGCATCGGTGTAGCGCGTACCGGTAGCAAGGTTGTCGATGTAGATCGCCACTGCGCCATCGAGCGCGCTGGTGCCGTTTTCGATGGCCATGGCAAACAGCTTGGCACTCGCCTCATCCTTCGCATCCAGCGCTTGCTGTCGGCTTTTCCTGAGGTTGGTCAGGCGGATGTTGTAGTTGTTGACTGTTTCAGCTACCAAGGCCGATGACTGGATCAAGCCGCCTGCCGCTTCTTCGCGCTGCTGAGCGATTAACGACACATTGCGTTTAAGCTCTTCGTTGACCAGTCCCAGCTCGGCTTGCAGCTTGGGGTCAGTGCTGGAGGAGATGATCGTATCCAGGCGCTTGGTCGGGTCCTGAGTGTCGTCGATCGCGTCAGTCAACGAAGCCAGCCGTCCCTCTTTCTGCCATTGTTCGAACAGCTCTTTGTAACGCGAGCGAGGCGCAGAAAGCGCACCAATGGCCACCCGAAAACCAGTGGTTTCGTTGCTCTGCTCAGTGCCATCGGCAGCAAAAAGCGGGTACTCGCGGCGCATCCCGGTGAATAGCGTGCCCTCACCTTCCAGGTAATTGCCACCCTTGGCGACAAAGCCGCCGTAAGCCCCCTGAAGACGCCCGGCATGCACCAGCTGGAATGATTCCTGAACCATTTCAGCAGCATTGCCGAGCACGTCGAACAGGCCGATGGGGTTGGGTAACTTGGTACCGATGGGCATCAGTCGCGCCGCTTGGCCGGTGCCGCCCGCTACTTGGTTGAACACCGCCCAATCACTCAACGGGCCGTCTTCTTCACTGCCCTCTGTGTGGCGCGGAAACAGTCGCCCCTCAAGCTCCTGACGGCTGACGGCCTGCCCCCCACGGGCGGCATATTCCCACTCGACTTCGGTGGGCAGTCGTACGAAACCGACGCCGCCGTCGTCTTCTGTTCTGCCCCGCCCGCTGATGGGCAGCAGCTCACGGTGATACTTCATCAGCCAGGCGCTGTAGATCGCCGAGAAGCGTTCGGCCTCATAGCGCGACAGCTTGACCTTGGGCAAGCGCCCGGCCATGCCCTGAGGGACGCCGCAGGCCGGAGCAGGCTCACCGCTGGCCAGTGCCTGCGCCTGCGCCATGACCGCTGCGTACTGGCGGGCAGTGACCTCGTATTTACCGATGAAATACATCATGGGTTTGAGCGGGGTGCCCGCATCGGTTTTAGGCAGCAACGGGCTGATGGTTTTACGCCAGTCACCGGGCAGGTCACCAAGAGTGAACTGCCCGTTGATGAAGTCCCGGCGGTAGCCGGAAATGAAGGATTGCTTGTAGCCCGGCTCACCCTCGGCAAATGGATAGCCCAGGCTTACTTCACGATCGTCCAGGGTGCCCTGGGCCAGCACGTAGACATAACGAAACACCATCTCCCCTTCGCACGGCAGTGGCAACACCACGTCGTCAGGCAAGGGCTTGGGGTTGTCGAGCGAGTCGTCCGGCGCATCAACCTCGGCTGCCTGTACCCACGAAGGCACGCCCAACGGCGCGCACAAGGTGGCAAGGGTCAACGCCAGGATGGCCCTGCGCAACTTATACATCTCTGATTCCTTCCGACGCTTCGATACGCGCCACACGCCAGCCGCCGAGCGCCGCTGCCAACACACTGGCACCGAGTACACCTGACAGCGCGATGACGTAATGACGCAACAGCAGGTGACTGGCATGCTCGCCGGGCACCTGCACAAACAAATGATTGAGACCCGATTCGGCCACGCTATAAAGCAGGACGCTGATCAATACCGCCAACACGCCGCTGTAGAGCGCTTGCAGTACCACGAACAGCAACAGCGCGCCGGTGCTGAACCCCAGTAAACGCAGCACCGAAAGCTCTCGACGCTTGCGCGCGACCGCCGCCAACGCCCCGGCGAAGATCGCTGCGGCGGCGCCGACCACGGCCAATGCTGCGATCACCCAAAAAACGATGGAGAGATTACGGCTCAGCGATTGCACTTGCGCGATGGTCTGCGCCTGCGTTGAAACCAACTGATTGCGGGCGGCGAAATACACCCGCAGCGGCTCAACGTCATTGAGGTTACGGGCGTACAGCCGAAACGCGGGGTAAACGCGCTGCTCATCGGCAGTTGGGGCATCGCCTGGCCAGCCAAACGCCTGCACCGCCAGGCCATCGCGGTAGTCTTCCACCGCTGCGAGCAATGCCAGTGGCGCGAAAATCGCATCGCGCCCAAACGCTTCTATGCCCAAAACCGCCGTGACGTGCAGACGCGTGTGTTGCGCTTGAAGTTGCCCCGCCACCTGACGGCTGAAAGACGCCTCTAGCCAGTCGCCCGCTTGAGCCCCTAGTTTTTCAGCGGCGGTCGCGCTGAGGATGATGCTGTCCAGGTCGGTGGGTGGCAGTACGTTGCCCAGCAACGGATCACCCACGCCACTGGGAATCATCTCGACGTTTACCGCTCGATCCCGCTCCGGCGTAGATAGGTCGGCGGTGGCCGCGATCTGGCGGGTACGGGGCAACGCGAATGCGACGTCGGGCCTTTGCGCCAATGCATCGATGAACGCTGCGCTGAACCGGCCGCCGCCCATGGGAATCACCTCACGCACTGCCGGGTCGCGCTCCAGGCGTTCGGTCAGGCTGCCCACCAGCCCAAATTTGAGTCCGAACAACACCAACAGCGGTGCAATGACCGCCACCAGCGCCAAGACCGCACAGGCTGAAAGCCGCGCGTCCGCGCGGTAGTCATGCCAGGCCAGAGAAGCTATCAGCGCAGCGCGCATCATCGACCTTCCTCAAGCGTGGCCGTCACACCACCATCGGCATCGCGCACACAACGGATGTGCAGCACGTGCAAGCCTGCGTCACGCGCCAGCGCTTGGTCATGGGTTGCGATCACGCAACAGGCCCCCTGCGCCCTGACACGCCCAAGCAACAATTGCATCACGCGCAGCGCGTTGAGCGGGTCGAGGGCCGCAGTAGGTTCATCGGCCAGCAGCAGACGCGGGTTGTGCGCCAGCGCCCGCGCAAAACTGACGCGCTGACGTTGCCCCACGGACAGCGCACCGGGTTTCTTGCTCAACTGCTCGCTGACCTCTAACTGCGTTGCCAGTTGCTCGACGCTGCCATCGTCTGCCAGCCCCAGCAGCTGCCGGGGCAAACCAATATTGGCGCGCACATCGAGATAACCCAACAGCCCACCGGTTTGCAGCACATAACCCATCTGCCGACTGCGCAACGCCGCGAGACGGTTGTGCTGTGCATCGCGCCACAGTCCGGCAACGTCGACATCGCCCTGCTCGCTCGAGAAGTCAAAGCGCTGTGCCGAGTCCGGCGACAACACCAGCGCCAGCAGGTCGAGCAGCGTGCTTTTGCCACAACCGCTGGGCCCCACCAACGCCCACTGCTGACCCGCCGCCAAGTCCAGACGGGGGATCACCAGGCTGTAGCGCTGGCTGCCCTCGCCGCGCGTTTTGCGCACCTCTCGCAGGCTGAACATCATGGCAGTGTCGACAGCGGCACGCGGTACAACGCGTCACCCGGCTCGGCATCACCGAAGCGAACCCAGTTGGCGAGGTCGTTGTGGAAGGTTTCGTAGAGGCGGATTTTCGAATCCAGCTCATCAATGAAGTCTTCCTGCTCGGCCACACTCAACGACAGCCACAAGTCCTGCGTCATGCTCAGGGACTTGCTGCGATACGGCAGCCCCTCCAGGTACTCGCCCAGCACACCACTCTGCGCCAGGTTGCCAGCCTTGTTCAACGCGGATGGATCGCGGCTCATGTAGGCGCTGGCACTGGCGATTTCCTGGAAGAAGTCCCTGGGCGAGCTTTGCGTTTTGCGGGCCGCGTCAACGACCAGCTTGAGCGACTGTTGCAGGTCATTGAGCTGCAACTTGCTGAGCATCACGCAAACTTGAAACTGCGGCAGCGCAGGGTTGGTCAGGTCGCGATCGGTGGTCCAGGCACTGACCAATTGCGGCGCGCGAACGCCCGATTGATGACCAAGGAAGTCCATGCGCATGGCGTATCCGATGGCCGCAGATTTATCAGCCACGGTAGGTGCTGCAGGCAATGCAGGGGCTGAAGGCGCCTGGTTGTTGCGTACCTGATGCACAAGGTCGGCAAACACCGAGCCGATTTCAGACACGCGCTGGCCAAACTTCTGCACATCACCGCCGGGCACGCCCACGTACAGGTCACCGATCTTCGGGTTAGCGTCGGCGGTTAGCGTGCGGTATTGCTGCTCGGCGAACGCATGGTTCTTTTTGCCTGCATCGGTTTTCAGGTGCAGCGCGTAGATTTTGATCTGCTTGCCCAGCGCGGCCTGTCGTACCTCCGCCTCGTTCATCTGGGTGCTGCTGTAGAGGTCGTTCTTGCGCAGGGATCCGGCATCCGTGACTAACAGAATCAGGCGCCCTCCATACCCCGTCCAGTCCATGCCGTTGACCGCCTGCATGATCCCGGCAAAAGCATCCTCGTTAAAGGACTGGCTCGAAACATCGGTGGCTTTGACCTGTCGCGCCAGCTCCAGGAACCGTTGCGGATCACGCCCTTGATCCAAGGTCACGAGTGTCTTGCTGAGGTATTCCAAGCCAGGTGTTTTGCTGACGTTATTGCGAAACCCCACCATGCCGAAGCTGACGTGATCCAACTCGCCGCGCTTGGCAATCTGGTTCTGCAGTTCTGCGACCACGTCGCGCACTTGGTCGATGTACGGCTGCATCGACACTGAGGTGTCCACCACCAGCACGATGCCCGTGCGGAAGCCGTCCTGGGTGAAAGGTGCCTGCGCCTGAGCACCCGCCTCGTTCTTTTGAGGGGTGTTGCCGGGGTCGATAGACGCGACATTGAGCATCTGAACCGGCTGGCCGTTCTGGTCGAAGGTCTCTTTGGAGTCGAAGATCGGCAGCAGGTAAAACTGATTCTGTGGAATGGCGCTGGCGGCAGGCTCCAGCGCCAACACTTGATGGGTGTCGTCGGCGCTCTTTTGCGCATTGAGCAGCAGGGTTTTGGCGGCCGCCGGGTTATTCAGCAACTGCTCCAGATGGCTGGCGTCGTGCATGAACATCGCGGGTGCACGGCCGGAGCGCTCGGTGAATTTGAGCACCAGGCTCTGTTTCCAGTCGCTGAGCTGATCAAGTGGCAACCAGCCTTGGCTGTGCCCGTCGCTGGAAGCGCCCACCCGCAACCACTGGCTGCCGTTGAGGCTTTGACGTTGATAAACGTACAGCACCGAAAAAGCTGGCAGTGACGGGTCATCCGCAGCGGCGCCTGCCTGGTTGGCAAAACGCGCACCCGGCTTGCTCAACACGCGCTGAAACAAGGTTTTCTTGCCGACCATCAACAGCGGACGATTGCCACCGTCGGCATCCCCGAGCACAGGTTGCGCGGCAACGGCTGGCGGGGGGCTCGCAGGGTTCGTGGGCGGCGTCGTGCCCGTGCTCTGGGACGCAGGACCTTCAGGCGTGGCAGTGCGAGCAGGCGTTTTGTCCGCCGAAGCAGGCGGGGCAACTGCCGAAGTCCTCGGCGCGTCACTCAGCCACCAATAGGCCGCACCGCCCAAGCCCAAGGCGGCCGCGACTGCGACCGCCAACATGGCCAGCACGGGGCCTTTGCGTTGCTCGGAGTGGCTTGAAGGCTGCAGCGGCGGAGCATGACGCGGGGCCGTGGCAGGCTTATTTGGCGTGGCCGATGGAATCTCAATGGACACCGGCGTAAGCCCCGCCAAGTCATCCTTCGCAACCGGCGCACTCTTGACCTCGACCGGCGCCAGCGGGCGAATCTGGGTGGCGTCCGAAGTGTCCTGTGGCAGATTATCCAGCGCTGCGATGAGTTCGGCAGCATCGGCAAAGCGCTCGTTACGGTCTTTGGCCAACAGTTTGCTAAGGATGAACTGATAACGCCCGTGATGGATCGGCAACTCCGGCAGCGGCTCAGTCAGATGAGCCAGCGCCGTGGACAGGGCGTCGATGCCGATGTAAGGCAGCCTGCCCACCAGGATTTCATAGAGCACCACGCCCAATGCATAAAGGTCGGCGCGGCCGTCGATTTCCTGCCCGCGCGCTTGCTCGGGGCTCATGTAGCTGGGCGTACCGACGGCCAGCCCTGCCTGAGTGAATTGCGTGCGGTCGTCGAGCGATTTGGCGATGCCGAAGTCTGAGAGCACGGCAGAGCCGTTGGCGCGGAACAGAATGTTGGCCGGTTTAACATCGCGGTGCACCAGGCCTTGGGCATGGGCATAGCCCAGTGCCGATGCAATGTGGCGAATATAGGTCAGGCCCTGCTCGGCCGTGATTCCGTCCGCCACGCGTTCTTTGAGCGTGCCGTTGGGCAGGTACTCCATGGCCATGTAATACAGGTCGCCGACATTGCCAATGTCGTGAATAGTCACGGTATGCGGGTGCGACAGGCGCGCGAGCGTCTTGCCTTCACGCAGGAAGCGCTCGCAGAAAGTCGGATCAGCCGCCAGGGACGCGGCCATTACCTTCAGCGCGACCTTGCGCTCCAGCGAGCGTTGCGTGGCCAGATAGACGGTTGCCATGGCGCCCTCGCCAATCTCACCCTCTATGTCAAATCCGGAAATCAGTATGTCCATGGGTGGGTCTTCAAGAGGCTTTGACGACGATGGCCGTGATGTTGTCGGGGGCGCCCCGGGTCAGTCCCAGATGCACCAGGCTGCGAACCACCTGATAGGGGTCGGTGTGGCCTAGTACATCGCGAATTTCGTGGTCTTCGGCGGTCTTGTTCAGGCCGTCACTGCACAGCAAAAAGGTGTCGCCCGGCAAGATATCCAGATGTGTGATCGCCAGATCCAGCGCATCGTCGACACCGATAGCGCGCGTAACGATGTTGGCACGCGGGTGTACACGGGCTTCGGCTTCGCTAAGCAACCCGCTGTCCTGTAAGCCCTGGACGTAACTGTGGTCGCGGGAAATACCCTGCAACTGACCGTCACGCAGACGGTAAAGACGGCTATCACCGGCCCACAGGCAAACGCCCTTGCTGCCTTGCACCGCCAGCGCAACGACCGTGCTGCCCATCATGCTCACCGCACGCCGAACGGTTTCTTCGCGCACGGCCGCATTGACCTCGACCAGCGCTGCGCGCAGCGCCAGGGTGTACGTCGCTAACGTGTCCGAGGGTGATGCACGACGCAAGCTGTCGACGATCAGGCTGGCAACGTAATCCCCCGCTGCGTGCCCGCCCATACCGTCCGCGACCGCCCACAGGCCATTTTCAGGCAGCTCCAGAAACGCGTCTTCGTTGATCTGCCGCACCATGCCCACATGGCTGTAGCTGGCGCTGCGGTATTGAATGTGTTGAGCGAATGCAGGCATCTAGATCAACGCCCCTTGTCCCAGCAGATAGCTGCCGAATTCCCTGGATTCAGGCAGGCCCTGACAGCGCATGAGTCCTGCCGCGATGTGCTGTGATCCGTTGCCCCACCAAAGGCTGGCCCGCGTGCACGCCAGTTCAGCCAGCACGCGCTGACGGGTTTGCGGGTCGGTGGTGTCGGTCCGCTGCAGACCGGCAAAGTGGCTCACTGGCTCGGCGCTGATCGTCGGCAGGCATCCCAGGGCTGAAAGGCCGTCCTCAAAGGCTGAAAAATCAGCATCAGGCTCCAGGGTCGCCAACATCAATGCTTCGACGTGATCAAACCATTGCTGCGGCGCACTCACCAACGCGGCCAACGACTGGCCTGGCTCGATCACCTGCGCCACGGTGAGCGGAAAATAGCGCCCCACCCGATCAATGCTGGGCATCAACACCCCGGCCAGAGCCTGAGGGCCACAGACACCCGGTGCCACGACAAAACGCCACAGTGGGCTGACCAAATAAGCGTTAAGCCACGCTTGGCCCAATTGCTGCTGGCTGAACTGCAGCCCCGCCGAAAGCCAGGCATCCCAAGGCTGAATGAAATGCTGCGCCAGGCCACGACTGACGAAGTCGCCGCGGCTGGCCAGCTTGCCGTAAAAGCCCGGCGTGGTCATAACCGCTCCGGCAGGCTGAAGCCGCTCAACACTCGGCTCTTGAACGGATTGAAGGCGCTGTTGGCGCGCAGCTCATACGAGATGCTGGCGCTGTCGACCCGCAAACGTAAGTTGAAACGGTCGGGCGAACCGGCTGACACCAGATCCGACTGTTCCAGCAGACGGAACCACGCCCACGGACCGTCCAGCGTGATACCGGAACGACCACTGGCCGCCGGGGGAGAAATCGACAGGCGCACGACGCCGATGCTGCCGGCGTTGGGCCATTGCATCGCGACGGCGCGGCTAGGGCCGTGGTCATAACTGATTTGCTGGCCGTCCAGATCAAGCAAGAACTGGGTGATCGAGGCGTCCATCGCCACCGGTTTGAGTTCGAAGCGCACCGAAGGCTGCACACCACCGGAGCGGAAGAATGCGTCGCGAATCGCCGCAGCACGCTGGAAGGTTTGCAACACTGACGCGTTGATGCCCAGTTTCTGAGCAGCGCCCGGCTGCCAGCGCCAAGCCGATGCCGAGGTGTCCACGTAGTCCTGCAGGTATTTGCGGAAATAGTTATCCATCACCCCGCCCACCCCGAAGAACTGACCAAAGTCATCCAGCGTGGCATCGCGCACACTGCCCGGCGCCAACGGATAGCGACCGCTCAGTGACTGGCGATACACGTTCACCACATCACTGATCCAGGCAGCGTTCAGTTGATTGCGCACCCCGCCCATCATGGTGTTAGTGGTGGAACTGACCACCGATTTGACCAGTCCCTTGACCACCGGCGGCTCACGATCCGCGGTCAGATTGACCCGCGTTGCCGCGGCGCTGGCGGAGTTTTTCGCTTCGCCCAGCAGGGCCTCACCGCTGGCGCCCGCCATGGCGCTGACCTGTACGTAGAGCGCATTCATGTCGGCCAACAGGCCGTCAATCGCGGCTGGCTCACCCTCGCCCTTGCTGACGAACGCATTGAGTTCGGCAAAATGGATGCTGACCGGGTCTTCTGCCACGACAGCGGCCACGGCATTGCTGGCTTGCTCCCGGCCCAGCATCGAACCGAGGCGCTGCTTAAGCTGATCGACGCCACCGTCGACCTTCCTGGCCTGCTCGGCGATGAGCTTCTCGCCTTGTTGCAGGTTGGTTTCGTTGGCCACTGCCACCAGCAGTTTTTTCAGCGGTGAGGTGGGGCCGGAAATCACCCGCAAGACGTCAGAGGCTTGAGCGACACTGGTGATGGGCACAAAGTCGAGGTCTGCAAGCAACGCATCCCACTCGCGCTGGTAATCCTGAAAGTACAAACGGCGCACATCTGCGGCCAGGCTGGCGACGTTCTGTTGATCAGCACGTTCCAGCCCCAGCACCCATTGCTCTTCGGCCAGCGTCCCGGCTTGGCTCAAGCTGGTCGCCAGGAACGCATCGCGATAACCCTTGGCCGTAAAAAAGCCGCTCAGTGGCGCGCTCAACGGCTTGCCGCTCTTGCGGGCGAACACAAGCACGGCATCGCGCCCGGCGGCTTCGCTCACACGGAAGTCGGTGACGCCGTCCGGCAGCTTCTGGCGCTTGACCCGGTCATAAACGCGTTGCGCCACGGGCAGTTGTTGCAACTGACGGCGCAAGTCGTCGATCAGCCGCTGGTCCAGTCGCGCATTGGGTGGATGACGCTCAAACAAGGCCTGCAAATGCTCGCCCAGTGCCTGGCGCTGATCGGGCGGCAGGTCACGCGGCAGGCTTTGGTCCCAGTCCAGAGTGACCCAGGCCTTGATGAAGTCCGGATCGTAATGCTCGCTGTCGGCGAGCATCAGATACGCCTTGAGCCCTTCGTAGAGAAAGTCCGAGCTGCCGCCGCTGTGCAGTTGCTCTTCAAGCCGGGTGACCAGTCTCGGCGCGAAGACCGCAATCAGCAGCTTGCGGTACACGCTGCCGGATTCAGCCTGCAGCATGTCGCCCTGATACAAACCCAATCCCTGCGACATGCCAGGGGCATCGCCTGCCAGGTTGCGCACCGCATTGAGCAGTGGCAACACCGCCAACACATCGCGCTGCGCGGGGCTCAGGCTTTGTACGCTTTGTCCCAGTGGCGCGACCTTCTGATCGACCTGGGCGATATAGGCCTGGTTGGCGCGGTAACTGATCACCCACAGCGTGCTGACCAATACCACCACCGCAACGGTGGCGGCCAATGCAGCTCGGGCCAGCCATTTGCGCCGACGTTCGACCTTGGGGTTTACACCCACCAGCCCACGCTCGGCGAACGCAACCGCCGTGAACAGCTTTTCAATGAAGTAGCTGCGACCGGTGCCGGTCTGTCGCGCCAAGTGCTGACGGTCCAGGCTCATGCTCTGGGCCATGGCTCCGATCAGTCGGTCAATCGGGCTGCCTTCCTGCGTACCGCTGGTGAAATACACCCCGCGCAGCAATGCACGCTCTTCAAACGCGTTGGGTTTGAACACACCGTCGAGGAACGCTTGCAGGGTGTCTTTGAGGGCCCCGAACTGCTGCGGAAAACCGTAGATCAGGTCACGCCGTGCCGGATCACGCTCTTGCTGCAAGCGCTCGACCAGACGCGCGTTCAGGCGCTGCTCAAGCAAGGCGAACTCGTCAAGAAAATGCCCGATCGGCCCCTCTGCGTTTTTGGGATTGTCCAGTGCGAAGGTCATGCCCCACACCTGCGCGCGCTCCTCTTTGCTCAAGGCATCGAAGAACTCCATGAAGCCCGGCACCAGGTCGAGTTTGGTCAGCATCACGTAGATCGGGAAGCGCACGCCCAACTGGCTATACAGCTCCTGAATACGCAGGCGAATGGCTGCCGCGTGAGCCGCACGCTCGGCTTCGCTGCCCAGCAGCAGATCAGACAGACTGATCGCAATGAACGCACCATCGATGGGGCGGCGTGAGCGCTGCTTTTTCAGCAGGTCGAGGAAGCCCAGCCACGCGGCCTTGTCGACCTGTGCGTGACTGTCCTGGGTGGTGTAACGGCCTGCTGTGTCCAACAGCACGGCTTGGTCGGTAAACCACCAGTCGCAGTTGCGCGTACCGCCCACGCCACGAATCGCACCGGCGCCCATCTGCGCTGCCAGCGGAAAATGCATCCCGGAATTAACCAGAGCCGTAGTCTTGCCCGCACCGGGTGGACCAATGATCACGTACCACGGCAGCTCATACAGGTTGCGCCGCTCATCGCCACCCAAGCGTGCGTGCTTGAGCAGCTTTAGCGCCTCATCCATGCGTTGGCGTAGCGTGGCCAGCTCTTCGGCGGTGGCGACGCTGGCAGGGTCCGGCGCCGTTTCAGCGGCCAGGCTTTGCATCACCTGCGCGGCATGGCGACGCGCCTGGATGATGCGAAACACTCGCCAGGCGATCCAGACGGCGAACAGCACAATGATCAGTGTCCAGCGCCGTCCTTCGGACATCAGTACGTCAAGCAGCGGTCCAACAAACCAAATGATCAGGCTGAGGGCAATCAGACCCAGAACAGGCACGACCCAGCGAACGATAAAACCGAGAAACGCCTTCACTCAACCCCCTCCGCCAACACAGTGATTTCAACGCGGCGATTCTTCGCCCGTCCTTCGGCTGTTGCATTGGGCGCCACCGGCGCGGTGTCGCTGCGACCTTCGGCGGAGAAGCGCTCAGGCTGGCCTGTTTTGGCTGCCAGGATTTGCAGCACTTGCTCGGCACGGGCCTGAGACAGCGCCCAGTTGGACGGGAAGCGCAACGTGGCAATAGGCCGATTGTCGCTGTGCCCGGTGACTCGCACCTGGCCTTTGACTTTGCGAATGGCATCAGCAATGCGCAGCATCAGAGGCTGGTAGTCGTCGACAATGGTTGAGCTTGCCGAGGCAAATAATTCGTCGCCGCGGATGGTCACCACCGAACGATCCACCGCATCTTCCACCGCCACGCGATTAGCCTTGATGTCCTCAGCCAAAAAGCCCGCCAGGCGCGGGCGCTCTATGACTTTAGGCTGCACCACGGCCGGGGTGATGGCCTGCACGGGGATCTCGCCCAGTGCATGAATATTTTTGAAGACCGGCTCTGCATCCGACGCAAGCTTGAGGCGCAAGCCGAACAACAGCAGCAGCAACAGGGCCACGCCGATGGCGGCAGCGACCCAGGGCGGCATGAACTGCGACAGGCGATCACGCGCCACGGTCACGCCTCGCCAATGCGGCGATAACTCGCGCTCGATCTCACCGCGCGCCGTACGAATCGCTGCACTGGTGCGCTCGCGCAAGGCATCAAGCTGGCTACGGCCATCCTTCATCACGCGGTAGCGGCCTTCAAAGCCCAGGCACATGCACAGGTACAACAGCTCCAGCAGATACAAACGCTCGCGGGGCGTCTGCAAGCAATGCTCCAGCAACTGAAAGACCTTCTCACCGCCCCAGGCTTCGTTGTGCACGGTGATCAACAGGCTCTGTTTGCCCCACTCACTGGCGCTGCCCCACGGTGTGCTCAGCACGGCTTCATCCAGCGCGGTGCACAACGCATAACGCGCCAGCAGGATGTCGTTGCGCGCCACCTCGGCCGCCTGCGCACGCTCCTCAAACTGGCGCAGGTACGCCAGCAGTTGCGCGCGCAAACTGGCCGGGGCCGGGTGGGCAATGGTGCTGCGCAAGCGCGTGAGCAATGCCAGCAGCGGACCGGCTGCGGCCTCCAGTGGGTTCAGGCCCTGCGACTTGCCAGTTGGCAGAGGGGCCGCCGCTACAGAAAGCGGGGGCGGCGGCTCACTGCGCTCTGCAGGTTGCGGATCGCGGCCACCGGGGCGCGGCATGAACTGCGTGCGGTCGTTGGCCGGCGTGCCAGGGCCAAAAGGGTCATCGTTGGAAGACATCGCGGTTTATCCTCGGATCGCCCAAAAAGCCAGGTTCAGGCCCGGGAATTCACCGGCCACATGGAACGCGAAACCACCCGAATTCATCAGCTCTTTCCAGTGCTCGCTGCCCCGGTCGAGTTCGTAATACGTGGACCCCGCGTGGAACGGAATCTGCCGTGGCGCCACCGGCAGAGGCAGAAGACCAATGCCTGGCAACTGCAAATTGACCATGTCGCGGATGTGCTCCACCGAGCCAACTTTGCTCTGCTGGCCGAAACGCCCGCGCAACGCTTCGCTGGGCATGTCGGCCCGCACCACCAGGATGAAGCTGGCGCTGTCGATCAGGTTACGGTCGGCGAGCATGGCCACATGAATGCCGTAGGCTTTTTCAACGATCGGAATCGGTGTGGCCTTGCTGTCGATCAACATCGACAGTGCCTCACGCAATGCCAGCATCACCGGCGCAAAACTTAGGGCCAGGTCATCATGCTGGTAGCGGACAAAGGCTTGCGGGCGACGCCCTGCATTGGAAAAGGTTGCAAAGTCGCCCGCCAGGCTCACCAGCTCGCTGTATAAGCGCTCAGGGTGCAGCGGTGTCAGTTGGCTCAGGTGATTGATCAACGGCTGCGCGCGATTGACCAGCTGCAGCAGCAAGAAGTCCGCAATTTCCGAAGCGCCACCGGCACCCGATGCGACCACCCGGCCGGCAAGCGCTTCACCGCGCTGATGGAGGAGGCCACACAACTCACCCAGAAAAGCCGCGAGCAACCTGGACGCCGCGACGTCAAGCACGGGCGGGATGTAGGCCTCATCAAGGACCAACGCCCGGTCAGCTCGTTTTTCTTTTACCAGCGCCAGGCCGATCGCTGCATAGTCGCTCAAGCCGTCACGCTCAGTGACCAGACGCAAGGCCCTCGCACCAACCGCTACCGGCGCGCGATTTTCAAACGGCGCATTGTCGTCGCGCACTTCGCGCACCTGGCTGACAAAGCGCGCACCCGCCAGTGCTTCGCCTTCATCAACCGTGTCACGCTGGCCAGCGCGCTTGAGCGGCAACGCCAGATAAACCAGACCATCACGCAGGTTGTCGTCGATGTTCAGGGGGCTGGGCGCCAGGTCATCGTGGGGAATGTTGAACGGGGTACCATCGGGCAACAAGCCGCGCGCCGAGACAATCGCCAACTTGCCCTGTGCCAAAAGTCCCTGGTCCAGCAACAGCTCGGAAAGCCCCCAGGCCCCGGCCGACAGCGGACGGCTGCGCGCATCAATGAGGTTCTCCAGATAGCGGTCATGCTGCTGAAAATGCTGTGTTCCAATGAACATGCCTTCCGACCAGACCACACGATTGTTCCAGGACATGGGTTCTCCGATTGCCTATTGGGCGGGACGAGTTGGGGTGGCGGCCGGAGCGCTGGTCACAGCGCGGGCATCAAGACCGATCTGAAACGCACCGACCTTGCGTGGTGCGACAGTGACAACCGTGCGCCACTGGGCCTGATCGATCTCGCGGTAGCCGACCACCAGTCCGATCTGGCGCGTGGTGCTGTTGAGGTCGCGAGAAAGGGTCAGCTGCTGCCCCGGCTGGACCAGCACTTCGTCCTGATCAATCAGGTCGGCACCCAGCGTTGCCTGGGCACGCTCGGCCAACGCGAAATAATCGGCGCGCAAGAAACTGGCCGTGTTTTTCAATTCAAAGATACGCACGCGCACAGGCGCCGGCTGGCCGTTGGCGCCAGGATTGAGTCCAGCGACGGCGTTGAAGTGCAGCTCGACGGTTGCCGCATCCGCTGCCTTCTCAGGCGCGTCGGCGGACGGTGGCGTCTGCCCGTTTTTGGCGCAACCTGCCAACAACAACGCGATGGACGCTGCCATTACCACTTTTCCAAACATCCTGCGTCCTCATGACGTGCTGACTGTATTTCCGTTTTTTCCGGGTGCCGCTGCGCTTCAGGATCGCCGCTGTCGGGTGCTGTGCTCTTCGTAGGCGCGGCTGAACTCACGTCCGAACAGGTCTTGAAAGTCTTCTTCTGCTTCGCGGGAGATCTGCGCATACAGTTCGGTGAACTGCTGCCAATTCTGCGCGTGACGCGAACCGAACAGGTTCGACAGGGCGCCGGGCTTGCCCATACGCGCCTCAAGCTGGGAGGGTTCGAAACGTTTGAGCAGCGCGTTGATCGCCGCCTCCACACCTGCCATCACCGCCAACTGGTGCGCACGCAGATCATCAAAGCTGTCAGCAATGGCGAGGTCCGGCGACATAAACGCATGATTGCCGTGGCGCAGCAGCAACAGCAGTGCCTCATCAACATTCGGCGCAAACTTGAGCGGGTTGTTTTCCACCGGGCTGATCATGGTCTGCTGCATCCGGAACTCGCCTTTAAGGCTGCTGCGGGCACGCAACACATCGATCAAGCCTTCCACCATCAACCGATAGCTGCGACCGATCGACTCCATCTGGGCCTGGGCTTGCGCCGGGTCGATGCGCAACTGGTCGAGCCCTGCCCCGCGCAAAAAAGCGCGAAGAAGGTCTGCACCACCGCCGATCGCGGGCGGCACCAAGGGCTCAACGCGCTCGACAGCAGGCAACTGCACCGGATCTGGTTCAACGGTGAACACCGGGGGCACGTCAACAGGCACGACCGGCACCACAGGCGCAACGGCCAACGGCGGTAGCTGCGGCTTCGGCTGCGGCTGCGGCTGCGCGGCGACGTCGGACAATAAGTCCCAATCCTCAGGGATGACACTCGACGCCGACGCGGGCGTGATAAGGGGCGCACTAGGTGCCTGAGGGATAGGGGGGCGAAAATCATGACGCTCGACCGGGACGTGATCCGATTGGGTCGCAGGTGGAACACTGGCCGGGGTCAGAAAATCGAACAGATCGGGAAACGTGTCCTGCGCAGCACCGCCTTTAAAGTGGGCCGCAGCAGGGGGGGCGTTGCTGATGGGGGCTGGGCTGTTCTGGCGCCCCATCAGCGCGTCAAAGCTGCTGGAGGCCTCAAGGCCGAAGGGGTTGGAGTCGGCCAGCGTCAAATCAGCATCAATACGCGCGCCAATTTCGTAGTCGCCGATACGGATAACTTCGCCGTCTTCAAGCCATTCGCTATTGCCGCGACGCAGTCGAATACCGGCCTTGACCAACTCGACACCATTAGTGCTGTGGTCGGTCAAATAGTACCGACCGTCTTTGAACTGAATAACGCAATGTTTGGCAGACACCAAGCGCTCAGGGTCAGGCAGTACCCAGTCGTTTTCCAGACTACGGCCAATCGAAATGACCCCTTTGTCCATCGACTTCTCGGGGAGTTGTCCGGGGGTTATTTTGTGATAGCTGGTAATAGTCAGACAGAGCAACACTGCGCCTCCTTGCTTACACTTCGGACCACGGTTCGAGGCCCAGCTCCCTAAGACCCAGGACCGAATATTGTGAGAAGACGCTCAATAAAAGTGAAATAAAGACCAGTTTCTGGCTTTTTCGCAATTTTAGACACAGTTGAATGACAGTCGTCCACAGGTCGACCTTGCGTTCATCCATCCTGCGGTCTGTATCACATACGATCCAAAGGTCGTATAGCTTACCTTGACAAAGGGTAAGTTCCACACCAAAAATGACATCCGTTTAAAGACAGATGATGCCTATGTGGCATCACTGGTTTTACAACGCCGCATTTGCTCCCCCCTTGCTCTAATTAAAATTTTTATTGCTCTGATGTGCATGCGACCGATAAGGAGATCGATTTTGGTGGATGTTCCGTTGTTGCTCGCCGCTGTGTCTGCGGACTCTCCCTGTGGCGAGGACCTGGAATACGACGCTGATTTCCTGCAATTGGAACGCGACGCTCAAGGGAAGCCTGAGCGCTCCATGGGCGACGCCGTGCAACAGGCAGAGCCGCCGAACTGGCGACTGATCGAACAGTCCAGCACCACCCTTCTTCAGCGCAGCAAAGACCTTCGCGTCACTCATTTCCTGCTACAGAGCGCTTTGGCCCTGGACGGCTTTGCCGGGCTGGCCAACGTACTGACCCTGATCAATGATCTGCTCGGCCAATACTGGGCCACCCTGCATCCGCAACTCGACGCCCAAGACGATAACGATCCCACCGTGCGCATCAATGCGCTGGCGGGTATCGCTTGCGAAGCCAACGTTCGGTTGCTGCGCGAGAGCCTGCTGGTCCGTTCACGCACCTTCGGTTCGATCAGACTGCGCGCAGCCCTGAATGCCAGTGGTTTGCAGACCTTCAGTGACGAGCACCTCAAACCCGAAGAGCTGGCCGGCGCGCTGCGTGACAGTGACCCCGAGCAACTGAGCGCCCTTCGCGCAGCGTTGCAGGAAGCTCACGACGCTGCAGATGCCATCGAACAGTACGTCTCGCAACAAGTGGGCTCGGCACAAGGCGTGGATCTTTCCCCCCTCAAGCAGCCGCTTAAACAGGCGTTGCATATTCTGAGTGAATACGCACCGGCCTTTGCTGAAGGCCACTCACCTTCCCCAGAGACTATCGACGCTCAGCCTGAGGCCCAAACGGCAGCAGCCCCCGTCGCTGCGCGGGGCAATGCAGAGATCGGTAACCGCGACGATGTCGTGCGCAGCCTTGATCGCATCCTTGCCTACTACGCACGTCATGAGCCTTCAAGCCCCTTGCCGATGTTGCTTGGCCGCGCCAAACAGCTGGTCAACGCTGACTTTGAAGCGATCGTGCGCAACCTGATTCCCGACGGTATGTCCCAGTTCGAAAACCTGCGAGGGCCCGACGCCGAGTAACGCTGCTCGCCTGCATCGCGAGCCCGCCCCGGCCAGGACCCCGCAACCCCGTTACCGGCCAATACCGATGACGCCAATTACGTCGCAGCAGCGACCAGGAGGAGCAACGTGGCGAACACCAGTTCTCAGAAATTCATTGCGCGCAACCGCGCACCGCGGGTTCAGATCGAATACGACGTTGAGCTGTACGGCGCAGAGAAAAAGGTCCAGCTGCCTTTCGTGATGGGTGTCATGGCGGATCTTGCCGGCAAGCCTGCCGAGCCTTTGGCCGCTGTAGCGGACCGTAAGTTTCTGGAAATCGACGTCGACAATTTCGACTCACGCCTCAAGGCGATGCAACCGCGAGTCGCGTTTCACGTGCCCAACGAGCTGACCGGCGAAGGCAATCTGAGCCTGGACATCACCTTCGAAAGCATGGACGACTTTAGCCCTGCCGCCGTGGCGCGCAAGGTCGACTCGCTCAGGCAGTTGCTCGAAGCGCGCACTCAGTTGGCCAACTTGCTGACCTACATGGATGGCAAGACCGGCGCAGAAGAAATCATCATGAAAGCGATCAAGGATCCGGCCCTGCTCAAGGCGTTGGCCAGTGCGCCAAAACCCCAGGACTCCGAGCCGAAAGCCTAATCAGGACGAACGATCATGACCGAATCACTGCGTGATAATCAGGCCCAGTCAGGCCGTACCGAAGAAGCCAACGAGTTCGCCTCGCTGCTGCTGCAAGAGTTTAAACCCAAGACCGACCGTGCGCGCGAAGCCGTCGAGACGGCTGTTCGCACTTTGGCTGAGCAGGCCTTGGCACAGACCGATCTGGTCTCCGACGACGCCATCACCTCGATCGAAGCGATCATCGCCGCCATCGACGCCAAGCTCACCGCTCAGGTCAATCAGGTCATTCACCACCCCGAATTCCAGCAGTTGGAAAGCGCTTGGCGTGGCTTGCACTACCTGGTCAACAACACTGAAAGCGATGAGCAGCTGAAAATCCGCGTGCTGAACATCGCCAAGCCGGAGCTGCACAAGACCCTGAAGAAATTCAAGGGCACGGCGTGGGATCAAAGCCCGCTGTTCAAAAAGATGTACGAGGAAGAGTACGGACAGTTTGGTGGCGAACCTTACGGCTGTCTGGTAGGCGACTACTACTTCGACCAGTCGCCACAGGACGTGGAACTGCTGGGCGAGCTGTCCAAGACGTGCGCAGCCATGCACGCGCCGTTCATTGCTGCGGCCTCGCCGACCGTGATGGGCATGAGCTCGTGGCAGGAGCTGTCCAATCCGCGTGACCTCACCAAGATTTTCACGACGCCTGAATACGCAGGCTGGCGCTCGCTGCGTGAGTCCGAGGATTCGCGTTACATCGGCCTGACCATGCCGCGCTTCCTGGCCCGTCTGCCTTATGGCGCCAAGACCGATCCGGTTGAGGCCTTCGCCTTCGAAGAAGACACCGACGGCGCCGACAGCGCCAAGTACACCTGGGCCAACGCAGCCTATGCGATGGCCGTCAACATCAACCGCTCGTTCAAACACTATGGCTGGTGCTCGCGGATTCGTGGCGTGGAGTCCGGCGGCGAAGTTGAGAACCTGCCCGCGCACAGTTTCCCGACCGACGACGGCGGCGTGGACATGAAGTGCCCGACCGAAATCGCGATCTCGGATCGTCGCGAAGCGGAACTGGCCAAAAACGGTTTCATGCCGCTGCTGCACAAGAAGAACACAGACTTTGCCGCATTCATCGGTGCTCAGTCGTTGCAGAAGCCGGCCGAATACGACGACCCGGACGCCACCGCCAACGCCAATCTGGCCGCTCGCCTGCCGTACCTGTTCGCCACCTGCCGCTTCGCTCACTACCTCAAGTGCATCGTGCGGGACAAAGTCGGCTCGTTCAAAGGCCGCGATGAAATGCAGCGCTGGCTGCAAGACTGGATTCTGAACTACGTCGACGGTGACCCTGCGCACTCCACCGAAACCACCAAAGCCCAGCACCCGCTGGCGTCCGCGGAAGTGGTAGTTGAGGACGTTGAAGGTAACCCGGGTTATTACACGTCGAAGTTTTACCTGAAGCCGCACTATCAGCTTGAAGGCCTGACGGTGTCGTTGCGTTTGGTCTCCAAGCTGCCGTCCGCTAAAGGCGCCTGATCACCTTTTCATCGTGGGCACTGACTGGCTCGCGCTCATAAAGATCCACTTTGCTCAACGGGCTGATCTCGACGACGAGGCAGCCCGGCACCCCAAACAGTGGCAGCCGCCACTTCAGGAGAAAACATGGCTGTTGATATCTTCATCAAGATCGGCGACATCAAGGGCGAGTCCATGGACAAAGCCCACAAGGAAGAAATCGATGTGTTGAACTGGAGCTGGGGCATGTCCCAGTCCGGCAACATGCACGTCGGCGGTGGCGGTGGTGCTGGCAAGGTCAATATTCAAGACCTGACCATCACCAAGTATGTCGATAAATCCTCGCCAAACCTGATGATGCACTGCGCCAGCGGCAAGCACGTCGACAAGGTCACTTTGGTGGTGCGCAAGGCCGGCGGTGAAAGCCAGGTCGAGTACATGAAAATCGACCTGGAAGAAGTGCTGATCACCTCCCTGCACACCGGCGGCTCAGGCTCGGACGACCGTCTGACCGAGAACGTGACCCTGAACTTCGCTCAGGTCATGGTCGAGTACCAAGAGCAGAAAGCTGACGGTTCCAAACAAGGCGGCCCGATCAAGTTTGGCTGGAACATCCGTTCGAACACCAAACGCTGATATGACGCACGCGCCCTGCCAGGGATGGCGGGGCAAGGTTCTGGGAACTGCCATGATGAAAAAGAGTGCGTTGTTTGCCTTGGGCATATTCAGCATTGCAGCCTGCGCCGATCCCGCGCCCTCTGACAGCCCAGGCCTTGTTCACGCGAGCTTCGCTGGAAAAAACGTGAGTTTGATTAACGACAACGGGCGTTGTGCTCTGAGCCTTTCCGCCGCGCAATCCATTGCGCTGGATATGATATGGCCCTGCCGATTCAGCGAAGACCGACAGAAAAACGTGCGAGTGGAATCCTACCGCCAAGCGCAAGTGCTGATGGTAGAACGTAGCGAGCACCTACCTCCACCCAGCAAGGACTGTGCGACAGATCTGCAAGCCATTCGTTATTTCAAGGGCAGGGTGGAAGTTGCGCCCGTGAGTCAAATCGCTGCGTGCGGACCCGGCTATTGGGATCAGAAAGCTCTGATCTGGGATTTCGACTGGTGAACGACCTGACCCTGCGCGAGCGCCTGCAACCTTCGCTGCTCGACCGGCTGACGGACGATGAGCCCGGCAACCTTCAGGAAGGCACCGACAAGCGCGTTTTGTCGCTGAGCCAGCTGAAAGCGTCGGTCATGCGTGATCTGACCTGGCTGCTCAACAGCACGTCATTGCTGGACGCTGACACCACACTGAATACGCCCGCGGGCACGTCAGTGATCAATTACGGCCTGCCTGCGCTGGCGGGTAACACCGCGTCGAGCATCGACGTGAGCGTTCTGGAAGGCCTGATCTACCAAGCCATTGCCACTTATGAACCGCGCATTTTGCGCAATACCTTGCGTGTACGAGCACAGACCTTGCCGGATCAAATGAACCACAACGCGCTGAGCTTCGAGATTGAAGGCGATCTGTGGGCCCAGCCTGTGGCCTTGCCCCTGTTACTGCGCACTGATCTGGACCTGGAATCAGGGCATGTTCAGGTCGTGCCTGCCCAGCAACGGAGGCGCACATGAATCCGCGCCTGCTGGAACTCTACAACCAGGAACTGCAACACGTGCGCGAAAGCGCGGCAGAGTTTGCCAAGGAATACCCCAAGATTGCCGGGCGCCTGACGCTGTCAGGTATCGACTGCGCCGACCCTTATGTCGAGCGCCTCCTGGAAGGCTTTGCGTACCTGACCGCCCGCGTGCAGCTCAAGCTGGACGCCGAGTACCCGACCTTCACGCACAACCTGCTGGAAATCGCCTACCCGCACTACCTGGCGCCCACGCCGTCGATGACCGTGGTGCAGATGCAGATCGATCCCGATGAGGGCTCGCTCAACAGCGGCTTCAACTTGCCACGTGGCAGTGTCCTGCGCGCCACACTGGGTCGCGACTCGCAGACGCCATGCGAATACCGCAGTGCCCACAACGTCACCCTGTGGCCGCTGAAAGTCAGCCAGGCTGAATACTTCGGCAACCCCGCAACCGTATTGGGCCGCTTGGCGGCGGCCGAACCCAAGGCCAAGGCCGGGTTGCGCATTGTCCTGCGCAGCGGCGCCGAAACGCCGTTCAACAGCCTGACCCTGGAAAACCTGCCGCTGTACTTGAACGGCGCCGATGAGCAGCCGTTTCGCCTCTACGAGCAGTTACTGGGCAATGCCTGCGCCGTGTATGCCCGCCAGCCCGGTGCCGACTGGGTCGAACGCCTGCCAGGCGAGGCTATTAAGTCGTGCGGTTTCGATGACCGTGAAGCAGCCATGCCTGTCGTGGCGCAGGCGTTTCAAGGCTATCGGTTGCTGCAGGAATATTTCGCACTGCCCCAGCGCTACCTGTTCGTTGATTTCACGCATCTGGGGCGCGCCGTCCAACGCTGCACGGGCCAGGAGCTGGAGTTGATCGTGCTGTTTGATCGCCTCGATCAAAGTCTGGAAGGCAGCGTTGGCCCGCAGCAATTTGTGCCGTTCTGCACGCCTGCAATCAACCTGTTTTCACGCCGAGTCGACCGGATTCACTTGTCAGACCGGGTCAGCGAGCACCATGTGATTGCCGACCGCACCAGGCCGATGGATTTCGAGATTCATTCGTTGACCAGTATCACCGGCCACGGCACGGGACCCGAGCAACCGTTTCTGCCGTTTTACGCGGTGCGTGACCCGTCACGCTATGGCCGCAACCAGGCCTATTACACCCTGCGCCGCGAGCCGCGCGTGTTGTCCAGCGAGCAGCGGCGCAATGGGACGCGCTCCAACTACGTCGGCAGTGAAACATTTGTGAGCCTGGTGGACCCCCAGCAAGCGCCGTATCGCCATGACCTGCGCCAGCTCGGCGTGACAGCCTTGTGCACCAACCGCGACCTGCCGCTGTTCATGAACGTGGGCGGTGGCATGACCGACTTCACGCTGGCCGACAGCGCCCCGGTGACGTCGATTCGCTGCCTGGCCGGACCCAGTCGTCCGCGTGCCAGCCATGCCCACGACCAGAAAGCCTGGCGCCTGATCAGTCAGTTGTCGCTTAACTACCTGTCGCTCAGTGAAGAAGGCCAAGGCGCAGCAGCCCTGCGCGAACTGCTGCGGCTGTACGGCGACAGCAACGACAGCGCCCTGCAATTACAGATAGAAGGCCTGCGCGAGGTACGCAGCAAAGCCTGCACACGCCGTCTGCCGATGCCTGGGCCGATTGTGTTCGGGCGTGGTCTTGAGATCACGCTGGAGTTCGACGAGAACGCCTTCCGCGGCACCGGCGTGTTTGTCCTAGGCGCCGTTTTTGAGCGCTTTCTGGCGCGCTATGTGTCCATCAACAGCTTTACCGAGACCGTGATTCGTACCAGCGAACGCGGCGAGATCATGCGATGGAAAGCCAATCCCGGCCGTCGTCCGACCCTGTGAGTACGCTCACGGACATGCACGATGCGCCGTGGAAGTACGACTTCTTCCAGGCAATGCGGCGGATCGAGTGTGAGTCACCGCACCTGCCACGCTTTGGCCATTCTGTGCGACTGGCCGATGACCCTTTGCGGCTGGGACAGCAGCCCGAGTGTGCGTTTGCACCCTCGACACTGGCGGCGCTGACGCCTGCCGAAGACGGCAAGGCCGCGCGCCTGGAGCAGTTTTTCTTTGGCCTTGGTGGGCCAAACGGTCCGCTGCCGCTGCACCTGACCGAGTATGTGCGCGATCGTCAGCGCAATAACGCTGACAGCACCAGCAAACGTTTTCTGGACGTGTTCCATCACCGCTTGCTGAGTTTGTTTTACCGAGCGTGGGCCGAAGCCAGGCCAACCGTTAGCCACGACCGGCCAGACGACGATTACTGGTTGGCGCGACTGGCGGCGCTCAGTGGTCGCGGCATGCCGAGCCTGCTGCGCAAAGGGCTTATCCCTGATACGGCCAAGCTGCACTTCAGCGGGCATCTGGCGGCTCAGACTCGCTACCCCGACGGCTTGAAAGCCATTCTTGAGTCGTACTTTGGTCTACCGGTGGAGATCGAGGAGTATGTGGGCCAATGGCTGGAGCTGCCCGAACGCAGCCGCGTCTCCGTCAGCGCCAATCAGTTGGGTGTCGATTTTTGTCTGGGCAGCCACGTGTGGGACCGCCAACACAAATTCCGTATCCGCGTCGGTCCGCTCAAGCTCGATCAATACATGGGCATGTTGCCCGATGGCGAACCGTTTAAACACTTGGTCGCCTGGGTTGCGGAATACCTGGGGCATGAACTGGACTGGGACCTGAACCTCATTCTTGAACAACCCCAAGTGCCCAAATTGCAACTCAACGGCCAGTTTCGCCTGGGTTTCAACACGTGGCTGGGCCAGCCAGCACGAGACCCACGGGACCTGATTCTGGCCCGCCATTACGCCGACCTGACGCGCTGCGCGCAGCCGCTGTCGGCCCACTCTTCAGACTCTTACGCAGGAAGCACAGCACATGGGTGAAATCAGTCGGGCAGCGCTTTTTGGCAAACTGAACAGCGTCGGCTACAAGGCCATCGAAGCCGCAACCGTGTTCTGCAAGCTGCGGGGCAACCCGTATGTAGAGCTGGCGCACTGGTTTCATCAGTTGCTGCAATTGCAGGACTCGGACCTGCACCGGATCATCCGTCAGTTCAACGTCGAGCCCGCGCGCCTGGCCCGCGACCTGACTGAAGCGCTGGACCGACTCCCGCGTGGCTCGACGTCGATCACCGACTTGTCTTCGCATGTCGAAGAGGCCGTCGAACGCGGCTGGGTGTATGGCAGCCTGATGTTCGGCGAAAGCCAAGTGCGCACGGGCTACCTGCTGCTGGGCATTCTCAAAACCCCGAGCCTGCGCAATGCGCTGCTGGCCTTGTCGGCCGAGTTCGGCAAGCTCAAGGCCGAGACCTTGAGCGAGCGCTTTGACGAGTACGTCGGTGACTCCCCGGAAAACGCCCTGAGTGCAAACGATGGTTTTATGGCAGGTGCAACACCGGGCGAAGCCAGTGGTGCCATCGCCCCTAGCGCCATGGGCAAGCAGGAAGCGCTCAAACGCTTCACCGTCGACATGACCGAGCAGGCCCGCAGCGGCAAGCTTGACCCGATCGTTGGCCGCGACGATGAGATTCGGCAGATGGTCGACATCCTCATGCGCCGTCGGCAGAACAACCCGATTCTCACCGGTGAAGCGGGCGTAGGTAAAACAGCGGTGGTCGAAGGGTTCGCGCTGCGCATCGTGGCCGGTGACGTGCCGCCCGCACTCAAGGACGTTGAGCTGCGCAGCCTGGATGTCGGCCTGCTGCAGGCCGGCGCGAGCATGAAAGGTGAATTCGAACAGCGCCTGCGTCAGGTCATTGAAGACGTTCAGGCCTCGCCCAAGCCGATCATCCTGTTCATCGACGAAGCCCACACGCTGGTGGGTGCTGGCGGCGCGGCAGGCACCGGCGACGCCGCCAACCTGCTCAAGCCTGCGCTGGCTCGCGGCACCCTGCGCACCGTGGCCGCTACCACCTGGGCTGAGTACAAGAAACACATCGAGAAAGACCCGGCCCTGACCCGCCGCTTCCAGGTGGTGCAAGTCGCAGAACCTTCTGAAGACAAAGCATTGCTGATGATGCGCGGCGTGGCCTCGACCATGGAGCAGCATCACAAGGTGCAGATTCTGGACGAAGCGCTGCAGGCGTCGGTCAAGCTGTCCCATCGCTACATTCCTGCGCGGCAGTTGCCGGATAAATCCGTCAGCCTGCTCGATACCGCCTGCGCACGGGTTGCCGTGAGCTTGCATGCCGTGCCTGCGCAGGTCGATGACAGCCGTCGGCGCATTGAAGCGCTGGAAACCGAGTTGCAAATCATTGCTCGTGAACACGCCATTGGCATCGCCACCGGGACACGACGCAGCCACAGCGAAACGTTGCTGAACACTGAGCGCGAGCGCCTTGCCGAACTGGAAGGCCGCTGGAGCGAAGAGAAAACGCTGGTAGACGAACTCCTCGCCACCCGCGCCGAACTGCGAGAAGGCGCTGGTGTGGTGGACAGTGATACCGGTTCTGAACAGGGCGATGCCTTGCGTGAAAAACTGGTTGACCTGCAAACACGCCTCAGTGCCCTGCAAGGCGAAAGCCCGCTCATATTGCCAACCGTGGACTACCAGGCCGTCGCCTCGGTGGTTGCCGACTGGACCGGGATCCCCGTTGGGCGCATGGCGCGCAATGAACTGGAAACCGTGCTCAAGCTCGACCAGCACCTGAGCAAACGCATCATCGGTCAGGACCACGCGCTGCAAATGATCGCCAAGCGCATCCAGACCTCGCGCGCAGGCCTGGACAACCCAAGCAAACCGATCGGCGTGTTCATGCTGGCCGGTACCTCGGGTGTCGGCAAGACCGAAACCGCGCTGGCGCTCGCCGAAGCCATGTACGGCGGTGAGCAGAACGTCATCACCATCAACATGAGCGAGTTCCAGGAAGCGCACACCGTTTCCACCCTCAAGGGTGCACCGCCCGGCTATGTCGGCTATGGCGAAGGTGGCGTGCTGACCGAAGCAGTAAGGCGCAAACCCTATAGCGTGGTGCTGCTGGACGAGGTGGAAAAAGCGCACCCGGACGTGCACGAGATGTTCTTCCAGGTCTTCGACAAAGGCGTAATGGAAGACGGCGAAGGCCGCGTGATCGACTTCAAGAACACCTTGATTCTGCTCACGACCAACGCGGGCACAGAGCTGATTTCACGCCTGTGCAAAGATCCACTCAACGTGCCGAACCCGGACGACATCGCCACCGCACTGCGCAAGCCTCTGCTGGAGATTTTCCCGCCGGCGCTGCTCGGACGCTTGGTGACCATCCCGTATTACCCGCTCAGCGACACCATGCTCAAGGCCATCACCCGCCTGCAACTGGAGCGCATCAAGAAGCGCGTGGAAAGCACGCACAATGTGGCCTTTGAGTACGACGACGCTGTGGTCGATTTGATCGTTTCTCGCTGCACCGAAACCGAAAGCGGCGGGCGGATGATCGACACCATTGTGACCAACACCCTGCTGCCGGACATGAGCCGTGAGTTCCTCACGCGCATGCTCGACGGCAAGCCAATGGCGGCGGTACGAATCGGTGTTCGCGATCAGCAACTGGGTTATCAGTTCAGCGATGTCGGTTGAGCGTTATTAACCCATGTAGGAGCGCGCTTGCCCGCGAATGCGATCGGTATGAGATGAATGCATCCGCTGACCCAGCGCATTCGCGGGCAGGCGCGCTCCTACAACGGCCATAAAGTCATTGAGATAACCCATGCAATTCACGCAACTCACACGCCTCGCCCAAGTCAGCAGCCCGCTGGGGCCCGACGTTTTGCTGCTCAAACACATGAGCGGCGGCGATGAGCTGGGGCGTTTGTTCGATTACGAATTGCAGCTGACATCGAACGACGCGGCCATTGACCTGAACCAGTTGCTGGGCAAGCCCATGAGCCTGTCGCTGCAGCTGATTGACGGCAACGAGCGCTATTTCCACGGGCTGGTTGCGCGGTGCAGCCAGAACGTCGATGCCGGTCAGTTCGCCAGTTATCAGGTCACGCTGCGGCCTTGGCTGTGGTTGCTGACGCGCACCTCTGACTGCAAGATTTTCCAGCACCAGAGCATTCCGCAGATCATCAAACAGGTGTTCCGCGACCTGGGCTTCTCCGACTTTGAAGACGCCCTCAGCCGCCCCTATCGCGAGTGGGAATACTGCGTTCAGTACCGGGAAACCAGCTTCGACTTTGTCAGCCGCTTGATGGAACAGGAAGGAATTTACTATTTCTTCCGTCATGAAAAAGACCGTCACGTATTGGTCCTGGCTGACGCTTATGGCGCGCATCAACCGGCGCCTGGCTATGAGTCTGTTCCCTACTACCCACCGGACGGTCAGCACCGCGAGCGCGATCACCTCAATGACTGGCGGCTGGCGCAGGAAGTCCAGCCGGGCTCTCTGGAGCTTAATGACTACGACTTCCAGCGCCCCGGCGCTCGCATCGATGTGCGCTCGGCCATGCCACGACCTCATGCGGCAGGCGATTATCCGCTGTATGACTACCCCGGCACGTACGTGCAAAGCGAGGACGGCGAGCACTACGCCCGCACGCGCATCGAGGCGATTCAAAGCCTGCACGAACGCGTCGAGTTCAGCGGCAATACACGCGGACTGGGATCGGGGCATCTTTTCAGCATGACCGGCTTCAGCCGCCCGGACCAAAACCGCGAATACCTGATCGTTGCCGCCAGCTACATGATCAGCCAGGAAAGTCTGGAAACCGGCACCAGCGGCGCAGGCCTGCAGTACGAAAGCGCGATGTCGTGCATCAGCGCGCAACAGAGCTTCCGGCCACTGCCCAAGACCGTGCGCCCCATCGTCAAAGGGCCGCAGACCGCACGGGTGGTCGGCCCCAGCGGCGAAGAAATCTGGACCGACCAGTTTGGCCGGGTGAAGGTGCATTTCTACTGGGACCGTCACGACCAGTCCAACGAAAACAGCTCGTGCTGGATTCGTGTATCGCAAGCCTGGGCGGGGAAGAACTGGGGCTCGGTGCAAATCCCGCGCATCGGTCAGGAAGTCATTGTCAGCTTCCTCGAGGGCGACCCCGACCGCCCGATCATCACCGGCCGCGTTTACAACGCAGAACAAACCGTGCCTTACGACCTACCCGCCAATGCCACGCAAAGCGGGATGAAAAGCCGGTCAAGCAAGGGCGGCACGCCTGCGAACTTCAACGAAATCCGCATGGAGGACAAAAGAGGGAGTGAGCAGCTGTACATCCACGCCGAGCGTAATCAGGACATCGTCGTCGAAGTGGACGAAAGCCACTCGGTGGGGCACGACCGGAACAAGAGCATCGGCAACACCGAGACGGTGACGATTGGGCTCGACCGACTGCGCGCCGTGCAGCACGACGATGTTTTGCTGGTGGGTTCGAGCAAGACCGACAGCATTAGCCGCAGCTACCTGATCGAGGTCGGCGAAAACCTGCGTCTGGTCTGCGGCAAGAGCGTGCTTGAGCTCAATGCCAGCGGGCAGATCAACCTCACTGGCGTGCAGTTCAACTTCAACACCGAGGGCAGCGCCGAGATCAACACGGGCGGCCATCTGCACCTGAACATCGGCGGCGGGCCGGGTGCCACGCCTGACGGCCAAGGCGAAAAAGGCAGTATCGACGCAGCCGTCAAAGCCATGTTCCCCGAGCCGAAATCCGGCCAGTAAACACCTTATTCGAGAGAAATCGCCGTTATGAAGTACCGCATCAACGAATTCCAGTTCGCCCTGCCGGATAGCGCGTTGCAGGACGCCTCGATCAACATCCTCAAGTTTCCCGCGCTGGGCACTTCGCTGATCGTCAGCCGCAGTTTTCTGGCGCAAGACGAAACCCTGCACAGCAACTTCGACGCCCAGCTCAAGCGCCTGGAACAGCAGGTAAAAGAGCTGCGTTATCAGCCAGCGCTAGCCATTCGAGTCGGCGCCGCGCAGGACATCGAGGCGCTTGAGCTGCGCAGCCAGTTCAGCAAAGGCGAGGAGATGGTGTTCCAGTATCAGCTGGCGTTGGTGCTGCCCGGCACGCGCAAGATGCTCGCCCTCAGCTATGTAAAGGCGCAGCCGCTGGGCGAGCCCGAAGCAAGGCATTGGGCGACGATCAAACAGTCACTGCAGTTCGACGGTATTTAATGAGCGCCGTGAATGTCTGACGCACTCTGGGCCGCTCGGGTTGGCGATGCGTTGTCGCACACCTCAATGATGGCCGACATTCTCGGCGGCGTGCTGGAAGTGGCAGCCAACATTGCCATCGGCGTACTGGCGACCGCTGCGGTGGTCGCGGCGACGGGGATTACGGTGGCCACTGGCGGCATCGGCGCCTGCGTGCTGGGCGCGGTGGTCGGATTGGTTGTCGGCGTGGTGATGAGCAAAACCGGCGCCGACAAGGGCCTCAGTTCGTTGTGCGAGGACATCGGCAACGGCCTGTTCCCGCCCACGCCTCAGGCCACTATTACGACCGGCTCCACCGACACCTTCATCAATGGCATTCCCGCCGCGCGGGCGGCAGGGAGCGTGCCTTCAACGCTTGTGCCAAGTGGGTCCGTACTCAGTGAAAACGTTACCGCCCCGGAGGAGCAGGCACAAGAAGAGCCGACCTTTCTGGACATGGCTCAGGGCTTCTTCTCTCAGCTATGGCGCCCTACCATGGCGACACCGGGCCCTGGCGTTGTGCCCAAGCCACTGGATCTGGTGGTCTGTACGCGCCATCCACCCATGCCTCCTCAGTTCCTTGCCGAAGGCTCAGAAAAAGTCACCATCAATGGACAACCTGCGGTGCGCAGCGGCGACCGCAGTACGTGCGATGCCACCGTCGTTTCATCCGGCCTGATCTCACCGAACGTGCGCATTGGCGGCGGCAAAGTGGTGGTGCGCGAAATCCGCAGCGGCAAGACACCGGGCATAGGCTTGGCGATTACCGCGCTGATGATGCTTAAAGGCAGCAAGGGAAAATTTATCAGCAACCTGCCTTGCATGCTCATGGCGGGAGCAAATTCGTTCGTGACCAGCGCGGCAATCAGTGCCGCCAGCAATGCAATTGTCGCCGCCACCAACCCCGTACATGCGGCGACCGGCGCCAAAGTACTGGGCGACATCGACGACCTGGATTTCATTCTGCCAGGTGTATTGCCGATCACGTGGCAGCGTGTTTACAACAGCCGCGATAAGCGCCGCAATGGAATCTTCGGTGCGGGCTGGAGTGTCGCTTTTGAAGTGAGTGTAGAAACGGTTCTGCATGTCGATGGCGGACACACACTGATCTACACCGACGAGCAAGGTCGACGAATTGACATTGGCTGGGTCGCCCCGGGCAGCGCGGTCTATAGCAGCGGCGAGGGGCTTAATGTCCGACGCCATGGCAATGGACAGTTGCTCATCGAAAGCGACGACGGACTGTACCGCCTGTTCGAGCCTGGCGATGGGTCTTTGCTGCGCCTGAGCACGCTGGGTGATCGCAATGACAATCGGATTCACATCGACTACGACGACCAAGGGAGAATAGCCCGCCTTCGCGACGGCTCCGGGCAGTGCACGGCCGAGCTGACTTACGCAACCCAGTGGCCCGGACGACTGCACTGCGTCGAGCGGATATACCCCGACCAAACCCGCGAGCTACTGATCAGCTACGAGCAAGACATTCAGGGTGACCTGGCCGTTGTACGTGACGTGAAAGGGCATCAGCAACGGCGCTTCGTCTACGACAACGCGCGCAGGATGATCGAACACCAGTTGCCGATAGGGCTGCGCTGCTTCTATGACTGGAAAGTGTTCGAGGACGAGCATTCGCGCGTCATCCGACATTGGACCGATGACGGAGACGCGTACACCTTCGACTACGATCTGGATAACGCCAGCTTGCGTATCCACGACAGCCTGAATCGTACCAGCATGCGACGTTGGAATATCGACCTTCAAATCACAGAGCACACCGATAACCTTGGGCAGATCTGGCGCTTCGACTGGGACGATGAACGCCACCTTACGAGGGCTGTGGACCCTGCAGGAAGGCAATGGCAATACAGTTACGATGACGTCGGAAACCTCTGCCAGTCAACTGACCCTATGGGCAGAAGCGAATCGATCGTCTGGCTTTCACACTGGGCACTTCCACTGACAGAAACCAATAGCGCAGGGCACAGCTGGCGCTACCGATACGACGCACGCGGCAACCGTACTCACGAAACTGATCCGTTGGGGCACACCACACGTTATCGATATGACGCATGTGGGAAACCTATAGAGATCATTGATGCCAGCGGTAAACACAACTATTTGAGATGGAACACACTGGGTCAACTGATCGAGCATGTTGACTGTTCGGGTTATCCGACACGCCTTGAGTACAACGTACGCGGCATGCTCTGCGCGAAAATCGATGCGACGGGCGAACGCATCGAATATGAGCACGATGAACTCGGTAGGATGTCGCTGACACGCACCCCTGATGGTCGGACTCAGCACTACCAGCGAAACCCTGGCGGTCAATTGACCGCCGTTATCGACCCGGCTGGGCACTCGACCGTTTATCACTACGATCGGCGTGGCCAGGTGAGTCGACGCATCGACGCCCATGGCCGTACGGTGCACTTCCGTTATGACAGCTTCGGCCGCCTTCTGCAGCTGACCAATGAGAACGGTGAACACTACCGTTTTGCATGGGACTCGGGCGACCGCCTGACCGTGCAGCAAAACCTCGACGGCAGTGCTCGGCGCTATGCTTACGATGCGCTGAACAATGTTGTGCAGACCGAAGATATACCCGCCCCTCAAGGTAACGGCATGGCCGTGGTGCCGACTGCGGCGCTCTCACCGATCGTCCATCGTTTCGAGCGCGACGCGGTCGGCCGCATGCTTGCCAAAACCACCGATGACGGGCGTTATGAATACCAATACGATCCGTTGGATCAACTGCTTGGTGTGAGTTTTACCGACCGCAAAGGCCAGACTCAGGCACTGAAGTTTGCTTACGATCCGCTCGGCCAACTGCTGGAGCAGAGCAGTGCGGCAGGGAATCTGCGGCATCATTACGACGAGCTCGGCAACCTGGCTCAGATGGAGCTGCCCGACGGTCGTTGGTTGAACAACCTGTATTACGGCAGCGGGCATTTGCACCAGATTAATCTGGACGGGCTGGTCATCAGTGACTTCGAGCGTGACCGCCTGCACCGGGAAGTCTCCCGCACCCAAGGGCAGATGCTGACCGTTAGCGATTATGACCGTGGTGCCCGCCTGCGCTCACGCCTTACCCGCAGAGCCAACCAGCCCTCACAACTGCCGGCTCCGGCCCAGCAGCATTTTGATTACGATCCGGGCAATAACCTCGTTGGCCGCCTGGATCGCCAAACCAATGTGACGCAGAACCAGCGTGTGCATTACGACGCAACCGGTCGTATTGTTGCCAGCCAGGAGAGTGTGCACGGCCAGCATGAGACATTCGCCTACGACGCCGCAGCCAACCTGCTCGACGGCCCACGCGTAACGGGCTTGATCGTTCACAACCGACTGTTGACCTATCAGGACAAGCGCTACCGATATGACGCCTGGGGACGCCTGATCGAGAAACGCGTCGGAAAATTTCAGGTTCAGCGTTTCGGCTACGACGCCGAACATCGATTAATCACGGTGTGCACGCAGCGAGGGAACCTAGAAACAATCGTACAGATGGCCTACGACCCGTTAGGTCGGCGCACGGCCAAGATCGAACGCGACCCTCGGGGATACGTGTTAAGCGAAACCCTTTTCGTCTGGGACCGCCTGCGCTTGCTGCAAGAACATCGACACAGTCAGACCAGCCTTTACCTGTATGCCGACGACAGTCATGAACCCCTGGCGCGCATTGATGGCAGCGGCACACTGCAGAAAGTACGCTACTACCACAACAATGTGAACGGTCTTCCCGAACAACTCAGCGAAGCTGATGGACACTCGGTATGGCAGGCGCGTTATCAGGTATGGGGTAACACGCTTGAAGAGGTCCGTGAGCCTTACTTCATCGAAGAGCAGAACCTGCGCTTTCAGGGCCAATACCTGGATCGTGAGATCGGTCTGCACTACAACACCTTTCGCTTCTACGATCCGGACATCGGACGCTTCACCACGCCCGACCCTATCGGCCTGGCGGGTGGTCTAAATCTTTACGCGTACGCACCCAATCCTTTGGCGTGGGTCGACCCGCTTGGCTGGTCATGCTCCTCGGGCGGAAAAACTGCAATTTCACGCAACTCCGCACGCAAGCTTTTAAAAAGTCGCGGTCGTGACAAAAAAAGTCAGCAAGAAACGGTCGACAGTTTCGAGGGCCAGATCTACGCGACACGCGGAAAAAAAGGTGATGTTTTTACGATCACGGAGGACACGCCCGGGGCAGCTTCTCAGGTGTTCGTGACACGCGGCTCAGCAGGCGCAACGGCCGCTGACAGGCGTGCCAATCTGGCGCTCCCGCCGAACAACTCCGCAACGTATGAAGGTAATATTGCGCTGACCAAAGATCAGGTGTTGCTCGAAGGAAAAGTGGCCCCGCAACTTCAGTGGGGGGCAGACAAAACTGGCGGGGGGTGGCAGGTCGTCACCTCCGGGGGCAGATACACAGGAGCAACGACGCGACTATGAACATACGGGCATGCAGCGATTTGATTTGCGATCATCTGACGCAATCGTCTTTTCAGAAAGAAGCCGATGAAGTCCGCCAACTGACCGATGCCGTGCTCAACGAGACCGCATCATTGAGCGCGCGACAGGACGCTGCGAAGCAGTTGATCAGCCGATGTCATGTGAAATGGCTTGGCGATTACTTCATTGTGGGCGTCTCGTACGATCAGTGGCTGAAACTGCTGACTCAGTTCAGCAAGCTGTTGAGTAAGGTGTAACGCGTGCTGTCGTTGCCTTATGGGGCACATGGCACGAAGACGCCCCGCAGAGTGTTTTTCATGAGTGCCGTGAATGACTGACGCACTCTGGGCTGCTCGGGTGGGCGATGCCTTATCGCACACCTCAATGATGGCCGACATCCTCGGCGGCGTGCTGGAAGTGGCCGCCAACGTCGCCATCGGCGCGCTGGCCACCGCTGCGGTGGTCGCGGCAACGGGGATTACCGTAGCCACTGGCGGCATCGGCGCCTGCGTGCTGGGCGCGGTGGTCGGACTGGTTGTCGGCGTGGTGATGAGCAAAACCGGCGCCGACAAGGGCCTCAGTTCGTTGTGCGAGGACATCGGCAACGGCCTGTTCCCGCCCACGCCTCAGGCCACTATTACGACCGGCTCCACCGACACCTTCATCAACGGCATTCCCGCCGCGCGGGCGGCAGGGAGCGTGCCGTCGACGCTGGTGCCAGCGGGCTCACCTGACAGTGCAGAAGCCGAGGAGCCCGAATCCCTGGAGGAAACGGGCTTTCTCGACATGGCCAAGGGCTTCTTCGCGCAGATGTGGCGCCCCACTGTCGCGACGCCCGGACCTGGCGTCGTGCCCAAGCCCCTGGACCTGGTGCTCTGCACGCGGCACCCGCCGATGCCGCCCCAGATGCTCGCCGAAGGTTCGGACAAGGTCACCATCAACGGGCAGCCCGCCGTGCGCAGCGGCGACCGCAGTACCTGCGACGCGACCGTCGTGTCCTCTGGCCTCATCTCACCCAACGTGCGCATCGGCGGCGGCAAGGTGGTAGTGCGGGAAATCCGCAGCGGCAAGACGCCCGGGGTGGGCCTGGCGATCACTGCACTGACGATGCTCAAGGGCAGCAAAGGCAAGTTCCTCAGCAACCTGCCGTGCATGCTGCTTAGCGGTGTGAACTCGTTCGTCGTCAGTTCGGCCATGGGCGCGTTGACCAACGCCATCGCCGGTTCGCCAAACCCGGTGCATGCCGCCACCGGCGCCAAAGTCCTCGGCGGTGTTGAAGAGCTGGACTTCGTGCTGCCGGGCATCCTGCCCATTGAGTGGCAGCGTTTTTACAGCAGCCGTGACGAGCGCCGCGATGGCCTGTTCGGCGCGGGCTGGAGCGTGGCATTCGAGGTAAGTGTGCGCATCGAAGCCCACCCGGAGGGTGGCGAACGGCTGATCTACATCGATGAGCAGGCGCGCAGCATCGACATGGGGTCGATCCCGCTCGGCGGCGCGGTATTCAGCGCGGGGGAAGGGCTGGCCGTGAAGCGGCATGGCAATGGCCAGCTGCTGATCGAGAGCGAGGACGGGGTTTATCGGCTGTTTGATCCGACTTCAAGCGATTCTTCGTTGCTGCGCCTGACTCAGTTGGGCGACCGCAACGACAACCGCATTTATCTGGATTACGACGCTGAAGGTCGGCTGATTCAACTGCGCGACACCGTCGACGCTTTATGCGTATCGCTGGTGTATTCGGCGCAATGGCCGCGTCGGGTGGAACGTGTCGAGCGCTTGTTTGGCGATCAAACCCGGGAAGTTCTGGCGAGCTATGCGTACGACGCTGTCGGCGATCTGGCCGAGGTACGCGATGCGCTTGGAGCGGTACAGCGACGTTTTGCTTACGACAGCAGGCGGCGCATGGTCGAGCATCAACTGCCGACCGGCTTGCGCTGCTTTTATGAATGGGCGCTGATTGATGGGCGCGAATGGCGCGTGGTTCATCACTGGACTGACGAGGGCGATGAGTACCGCTTCGACTATGACCTGGGTGCTGGCAGCACGCAGATCACCGACAGCCTGAACCGGCGCAGCACGCGCCTGTGGAACAGTCAGCACCAGATCACCGAGTACACCGACAATCTCGGACAGACCTGGCGGTTTGGCTGGAACGACGAGCGCCAGTTGCTCAGCGCGACCGATCCTTTAGGCGGACAGTGGTCGTACAGCTTCGACGACGCCGGAAACCTCAGCGCGACGCAAGATCCGCTGGGGCGCAGCGACTCGACGGTCTGGCTGGAGCACTGGTCGTTGCCCTTGGTCGAAACCGACGCTGCCGGCAACCGTTGGCAATACCGCTACGACCCGCGTGGCAATTGCACCCACGAAACCGACCCGCTGGGGCATGTCACGCGCTATCGCTACGACGGGCGTGGCCAGGTGATCGAGGTCATCGACGCCATCGGTAAGCGCAAACAGCTGCGCTGGAATGAATTCGGTCAATTGATCGAACACGTGGATTGCTCGGGTTATCCGACGGCCTTCAGTTATGACCAACGCGGTTACCTGCAGGGCATCACCGACGCGCTCGGGGAGCGCACGCTTTATCAGCACGACGCGCAGGGGCGGCTGTTGCACAGTCAACTGGCGGACGGTCGGGCTGAACACTACGTGCGTGATGCCAGCGGATTGCTCACCGGTTATACCGACCCGGCCGGCCATACCACGAGCTATGAGTACGACCGCCGGGGTCAGGTGCGACAACGCCTCGACGCCCACAATCGCCAGGTGCAGTTCAGCTACGACGCCTATGGCCGACTGCAGGCGCTGACCAACGAGAATGGCGAGAGTTATCGCTTTGTCTGGGATGCCGCTGATCGGCTGGTGACTCAGCAGGATCTGCATGGCAGCCAGCGGCGCTATGGCTACGACGCGCTGAGTCATCCGGTTCGCGTAGAGCAGTTGCCTGCGCCTGATGAAACCCAGCGTGTTGCGGATTCGATTGTTCACTCACTGGAGCGCGACGGGGCGGGTCGCCTGATCGCCAAGGTCACTGCCGACGGGCGCACTGAGTACCGCTATGACCTGCTGGATCAGCTGACTGAAGTCGCGTTTGCCGATGAGCTTGGTCAGCAACAGACGCTGGGGTTTGCCTACGATGCGATGGGGCAGTTGCTCAGCGAGCACAGGGCGGCTGGCACGTTGCAGCATCACTACGACGAACTGGGGAATCTGACTCAGACGCAACTGCCCGACAGCCGCTGGCTCAATCGCCTGCATTACGGCAGCGGTCATCTGCACCAGATCAATCTCGACGGGCAGGTCATCAGCGACTTCGAGCGTGATCGCCTGCATCGCGAGGTGCTGCGCAGCCAAGGGCAGATCAGCACGCGCAGCCAGTACGACCGCACGGGGCGTCTGCGTTCCCGGTTACGTCGGGCCACGCATCAACCGCCGCAATTGCCTGCCGAATCGAGCAGGGAATTTGAATACGATCCCGCCGACAACCTGATCGGACGACTGAATCGCAACCGCCAGCGTGACCAGCGAACGCTGCTGCACTACGACGCCACGGCACGGATCATGGCCAGTCAGGACAACCTTCAGGGAAACAGCGAAACCTTCGCCTACGACGCCGCCGCCAACCTGCTCGACGGCCCGCAATCCGGTGCCGGGCGGGTCGTGCACAACAGACTGCTGACGTATCAGGACAAGCGTTATCGCTACGACGGCTTCGGGCGGATGATCGAAAAGCGCAGCGCCCGCCACGGCACCCAACGGTTTGCCTACAACGCTGACAGCCGTTTGACCGAAGTGCACAACCCCAACGGCCACGTCGTGCGCATGAGCTACGACCCGCTGGGCCGACGCATCGGCAAAAGCGAACACGACCGAAACGGCCAATTACTCGGCGAAACCCGCTTCACCTGGGACGGTCTGCGCCTGCTGCAAGAACAACGCAACAGCCTGACCAGCCTGTACGTCTATGCCGACGGCAGCCACGAACCCCTCGCCCGCATCGACGGCAGCGGCGCCCTGCAAAAAATTCGCTACTACCACAACGACCTCAACGGCCTGCCCGAGCAGCTGACCGAATCTGACGGGCATGTCGTTTGGCAGGCGCGTTATCAGGTCTGGGGCAACACCGCCGAAGAGGTCCGCGAGCCGTATTTCATCGAGGAACAGAATCTCAGATTTCAGGGCCAATACCTTGATCGCGAAACCGGACTGCATTACAACACCTTCAGGTTTTACGACCCGGACGTGGGAAGGTTCACGACGCCGGATCCGATTGGGTTGGCGGGTGGGATTAATCTCTATCAGTACGCGCCGAATCCGGTTGGGTGGGTGGATCCTCTGGGATGGAAGCCTTGCTTCCGGGACACTAAGGCTCAAGCTCATGCCGAGTCGATTATCAAGAGACATGGTGGTGTTACGGCTGGCGAGAACAGATACAAAATGCCTAACCGACGTGCTGCGCGTCAGGCTGCGTCAGAAATTGCTGGCAACTTGGGCTCGAGACCTCTGCCAATTACCAAAGCAGAATTCCGAGGAGGGCCACCCTCGTGGAAAATCTCTCAAGGAAGGATAGGGATGAAAAACCAGTCAGAGACGTCCGGATGGAGGGATGACTCACCTGGCCATCCCCAACTGGGAGCAGGCCCTCATGTGAACGCCTGGAATAATGAGCAAGGCATCACATCCAACCTTCATTTGGATTACTGATATGAAAAAGCTGGTTGTACGCTCCAGTTCAAATCTGGAAAAAGCTTTAGAGGATAAGGTAGAGCCTTACTGGTACACCGTTCTACGTGATGAACATCAATACTCGATACGGTCAGAAAAAAACCCATGGAATCAAGATGCGGCCGAGCTTGAGAAAACGGTATATCTCGCAGACGATTGCGTAATTACGATGCGCCCCGCTCGCTATGCATTAAAAAATGATGGCTCCTACGATTACGAAAAGGACCACTATTTTTTAGAGATTTCGAACCAAGACAGCTCCATAGTATTTAGCTCAGCTCGCGTCTATGTATGGGAGGAAGTGAATAGGTTGGCCGTTTTTTTTAAAGGACTTTCTTTCACCGCTGCTACTCGCGTCTGGAAAGTAAAAAAGCTGTAGTTCATCAACTTTCCATTCTTATGACTTAAATAATAAATGTCTAACCCCCTCTACGCAGCCCGCCTGGGCGACGCCCTTTCCCACACCTCGATGATGGCTGACATCCTCGGCGGTGTGCTTGAGGTTGCGGCTAACGTGGCGATCACAGCGCTGGCCACTGCTGCCGTAGTAGCGGCGACGGGGATTACCGTGGCGACCGGCGGGATCGGGGCGTGTGTGTTGGGCGCGGTGATTGGGGTGATTGTCGGCGTTGCCATGAGCAAAACCGGGGCCGACAAGGGGCTGAGTTCGTTATGCGAGGACATTGGCAACGGCCTGTTCCCGCCCACGGTGCAGGCCAATATCCTCACTGGCTCGACCGACACATTCGTCAACGGTGGCGACTCCGGCCCCGGGCGTGGTGCCAAAGCCGCTTGATCTGGTGCTCTGCACGCGCCATCCACCGATGCCGCCGCAGTTCCTCGCCGAGGGTTCGGAGAAGGTGACCATTAACGGCCAGCCTGCCGTGCGCAGCGGTGATCGCAGCACCTGCGATGCAACGGTCGTGTCGTCGGGGCTGATTTCGCCGAACGTGCGCATCGGCGGTGGCAAGGTGGTGGTGCGCGAGATTCGCAGCGGTAAGACGCCGGGCATCGGTCTGGCGATTGCGGCGCTGTTGATGCTCAAGGGCGGTAAAGGCAAGTTCATCAGCAACCTGCCGTGCATGCTGCTCGCGGGCGCCACGTCCTTCGCCACCAGCATGGCCATCGGTGCGCTGACCCGCGCCACCAGCGCATCGCCCAATCCGGTGCACGCGGCCACGGGCGCCAAGGTGCTTGGCGGCGAGGATGATCTGGATTGCGTCTTGCCTGCGCTGCTGCCCATTCACTGGCAGCGCGTTTACAACAGCCGCGATGAACGACGCGACGGCTTGTTCGGTGTCGGCTGGAGTGTGCGCTTCGAAGTCAGCGTGCAGATCGAGCCGCACCCCGAGGGCGGCGAGCGGTTGATCTATACCGACGAGCAGGGTCGAAGCATCGACCTGGGCTTGATTGCGCCGGGTCAGGCGACGTACAGCGCTGGCGAAGGCCTGAGCGTGCGACGCCATGGCAACGGCCAGTTGCTGATCGAAAGCGAAGAGGGTTTATACCGGCTGTTTGAACCCACGCAAGCGAACCCGAGCCAGCTTCGCCTCAGCCAGTTGGGCGACCGCAACGACAACCGCATTTACCTCGATTACGACGAACAGGGTCGGCTGATTCAACTGCGCGACACCTTCGAACAACCCCGGCTTACGCTGAGTTATGCCGCCACTCATCCACGTCGGGTAGAGCGCATCGAGCGGGTCATTGCGGATCACCCCAATGAGCTGCTGACCCATTACAGCTACGACGCTCGTGGCCAGCTGATCGAGGTCCGCAACACGCTAGGGGTCACACAGCGCCGCTTCGCCTACGACGAGGGGCTGCGCATGAGCGAGCATCAACTCGCGACCGGCCTGCGCTGCTTTTACCAGTGGGAACGTTTTGCCAACGAGTGGCGGGTGTCGCGGCACTGGACCGATGAGGGCGACGAGTATCGCTTCGACTACGACCTTAACGCAGGCATCACTCACGTCACCGACAACCTGAATCGCGTCAGCACGCGACGCTGGAATTCACAGCATCAGATCACCGAATACAGCGATAACCTGAATCAGGTCTGGCGCTTTGAGTGGAACGACGAACGCCAGTTGCTCTGCGCCATCGACCCACAGGACGGGCAGTGGCAATACTCTTACGACGACGCCGGAAACCTGTGCTCGACCCTCGATCCGCTGGGCCGCAGCGAGTCCACCCTGTGGCTGGAACACTGGCCGCTGCCGCTGACTGAGACCGACAGCGCGGGCAATGCCTGGCGTTACCGCTACGATCAGCGCGGCAATCGTACGCATGAAATCGATCCGCTGGGGCACGTTACGCGTTATCGCCACGACGCTCACGGCAAGGTGATCGAAGTCATCGACGCCAGCGGCAAGAGCAAAACCCTGCGCTGGAATGACTTCGGGCAACTGACCGAACACATCGACTGCTCGGGCTATCCGACGCGCTATCAGTACGACCCACGAGGCCAACTGGTCAGCATCACCGATGCACTGGGCGAGCGAACGCAACTGGCCTACGACGCTCAGGGGCATCTGATCAATTACGTGCTGGCCGACGGGCGAACCCAGCAGTATCAACGCAGCGCCAGCGGCCAGTTAACGGACTACGTTGACCCGGCCGGACATAGCAGCCGTTATCAGTACGACCGCCGGGGCAAGGTCCGGCTGCGCATCGATGCTCACGGCAGACAAGTTGAGTTTCTCTACGACGCTTTCGGGCGACTGCAAACGCTGACCAATGAGAACGGCGAGGATTACCGCTTCAGCTGGGACGCCAACGACCGCCTGATTGAACAGCTCGATCTGGATGGCAGCGCCCGCCGTTACACCTACGACGCGCTGAATAATGTCATTCGGGTTGCCTATATTCCCGCGCCCCATGGTTCGGGCCTGGCGCTCGTACCTGACAGCCCTGCGCCGCTGATCATTCATCAGCTTGAGCGCGATGCGGTCGGACGCCTGATCGCCAAGATCACTGACGACGGTCGCACCGAGTACCAGTACAACGCGCTGGATCAGATGTGCTCGGCCCTCTTCATCGGCCGCGACGGCACTCAGGATGCCCTGACGTTCAGGTACAACGCCGCAGGTCAGCTACAGAGCGAACAGAGTGCGGCAGGCACGCTGAATCATCAGTACGACGAACTGGGCAATCTGATCCAGACCCAACTGCCTGACGGGCGCTGGTTGAACCGGCTGTATTACGGCAGTGGACATCTGCATCAGATCAACCTCGATGGCCATGTCGTCAGCGACTTCGAGCGTGATCGCCTGCATCGTGAAGTGCTGCGCACGCAGGGGCACATGTGCCTACGTCAGGACTTCGACCGCACCGGCCGACTGCGCTCGCGATTGCATCGACCCATCGATCAGCCGTCGCAACTGCCGGCGCCTGAACAGCAGCACTTCGAGTACGACCCGAGCAACAATCTGATCGGCCAATTCGAGCGCCAACCAGCCGGCAACTATCGTCATCTGATGCACTACGACGCGACAGCACGCATTCTCGCCAGCCAGGACAGCGTAGAGGGCCAGCGCGAAACCTTCGCTTACGACGCTGCCGCCAATCTGCTCGATCCTGCGCACCCCGGCGGGTATGTGGTCAACAACAAGCTGTTGACCTGGCAGGACAAGCGCTATCGCTATGACGCCTCTGGCCGGATGGTCGAGAAGCGCAGCGGCAGCCGACGCCTGCAACGCTTCGCCTACGACGCCGAACATCGATTGATCGAGGTCCGCACTCACGACGGCGCGCGTGAAACCGTGGTCAGCATGCAATACGATCCGCTGGGTCGGCGCATCGCCAAAACCGAACGCGACAGCCAGGGTTATTTGTTGGGAGAAACCCGTTTTACGTGGGACGGCCTGCGCCTGCTGCAAGAGCACAAACACAGCCTGAGCAGCCTGTACGTGTACGCCGATGAAACCCATGAGCCTCTGGCCCGCGTCGACGGAGCAGGCGCGCAGCAACGCATTCGTTATTACCAGAACGACCTCAGCGGCATGCCCGAGCAGCTTCACGAGCCCGACGGCCAAACCCTCTGGCGCGCCCGCTATCAGGTATGGGGCAACACGGTTGAGGAAGTTCGGCAGCCCTATTTCATTGAAGAGCAGAACCTCAGATTCCAGGGCCAGTACCTCGATCGCGAGACCGGCCTGCACTACAACACCTTCCGCTTTTACGATCCGGATATGGGCGGCAGTTCGAGCTGGATAAATCAGTCCAGTCCTATCTCGATTCCGGACACTTGAGAGAAGTCAAAAAAGGAGGCAAATGTGGATCGCCGTGAGTTGGCCGAACAGTTGAAAACAATCCAGGCCCCCGCCGACAGCTACGCCATCGGCGAAATCAACGACGAGGCGGCTCTGCCTGGTCGAAGAAAACGGGGGCTGGTCGATCTTCTACAGTGAGCGCGGATTGCGCACCGAAGAGCAGCGCTTCAGTGACGTAAACAGTGCTTGTGAAGCCTTTTTGCAGCGCCTGAATCACATGCTTGGCATCCGCTGAGTCAGCGAAGATCGGACCGCGGCTACGCAACGATCCTACATCTACCAACCCCGGCGGCTAGACAACGAACTTGCTCACCAACCCCTGCAGATGCACACCCAAACGCGCCAGCTCAACGCTTGACGCTGCTGTTTGTTCACTGGCGGAAGCGGTCTGTTCGGAGATGTCCCTTACGCTGAGAACACTGCGATTGATTTCTTCAGCCACTGCACTTTGCTCTTCGGCAGAGGCGGCGATTTGCTGGTTCATCGACTCGATGGTTGAAATTGAGCGACTGATGTTGCCGATCGAAGCCCCCGCATCCCGCGCCAGCTCCACGCTGCTGTCAGTCAGGAGGCGACTGTTTTCCAGCGTGGTCGCCACCTGTTCGGTCCGGCTGTGCAGACCACCAATTAGTGTCGCAATTTCTTCAGTCGAAGCTTGAGTGCGCTGCGCCAGGCTTCTCACCTCGTCCGCAACAACCGCAAAACCTCGTCCGGCTTCGCCAGCGCGCGCGGCTTCAATGGCGGCGTTGAGTGCCAACAAGTTAGTTTGCTGGGCAACCGCCTTGATCACGTCGAGCACGCCGCCGATCTTGTTGCTCTCTTGCTTGAGCTCATCCATCGCGGTTTTCGAATGGCCGACTTCGGTGGCGAGTTTTTCAATCTGAAGCACTGCCTTGGCAACAACTGCGTCGCCATCGCGGGCTTCTTTCGAGGCGCTGACCGCCGCATCTGACGCTTGCTCTGCGTTTCTCGCCACTTCCTGAACAGTGGCGGCCATCTCATTCATGGCTGTCGCGACCTGATCGGTTTCGGTTCGCTGGCTGTTAACCCCCGCGCTGGTCTGCTCGGTCACTGCCGACAACTGTTCGGCAGCGCTCGCGATCTGAGTGACGCTATCGCGCAGGCCACCGATCAACTGCCGCAGGTTGGTGGTCATTTTTTGCATGCTGGTTTGCAGCAAGCCCAGTTCGTCTCGCCTTGCCGTCACTTCGCTGTAGGTCAGATCGCCGTTGGCGACTCGATCAGCCAATTGCAGCGCCTCGCGAAGCGGCCCCACGATGAGTCGAGTGATGACCCATGCAGCCAATGCGCTGATGATGAGCGCGATACTGAGCCATATGATCAACATCTTGTTGGCTTGACCAACGTCCTCGATACGCAGCGAAACCTGGTTTTGTGCCAACTGATCGGCAGAACTCAGCAGGACTTCGATGGTTTTCGTGATACCTGCCTGGCCTTGGTTAATCGCAGCCTGTGCTTCCGAGAACTGAGCGATGGCAGCCTGATACTTGCTCAGTGAAGCCTGGAAGCCTTTGATGGCCTCGGGCTGAAATCCAGCGGCTTGCAGGGATTGGGTGTTGTTCATGAGCGTGGCGATTGAAGCGATCGCCAGCTGCTGCGCGTCAGGCTTTAGCGTGTAAGTGTACCCACGCACATCAAAGCGCATTTTCTGAAAGAGCGTCAGCGCTTGCCTGATTGCATCTCGCTGTTCGGACGTGCCCTCTGGCGAATTGGCGGAGGCGTCAAAGCGTTGCAGCGCCTCCGATGCATCGTCGCCGTTACTGCCAAATACGGCTCGACTGGCTTCGCGAGCGCGGGTTGCATTGATGATGTCGTTGTAAAAACCTTTGTAGACCGTCATCGCGGCTGTTGCGGTTTTGACGTGCGGAATATTGAGCTCGGAGTCGAGTATCTGCCGCAAATAAGCCAGATGAGCGTCCAGGTTGTCGTACGCTTTTAGCCAGCTGGCGGCGTTGGCGTCATCAGAATTCTGGCCGTAAACCAGCCGGGCTATACGCATGTCTCGCGTCAGCGTTGTGAGCTTGGCGATATCAGAGACGCGCTCACTTCGCTCGCTCAGTGAGGCGATGCCCGTCCAACCCGTGAGGGCGATAAGGACAGTGAATATGATCACCAGGGTGAAGCCAAGTACGAGTTTAGACCTGACAGTCATGTTGATTAAGATGTTCTTTAGCATGGCGCCCTCAGCAAGTTATAGGTGTTCACATAGGCGAGGGCTACTCCATGCCATTCCTACCGCCTTAAACTTCGGCTCGCCGCAAATAAACTTTAGTGAAAAATCACTTTTTCCCTACACTATCGACTTAATAATCTATTTTTATCGACGTAACTATCAAAGATTAAAAGTTCAGTTCTTTTTGCCAATTTTTTGTGAGCCCGATGAGCGGCTGCTTCGCCCGGAAGCTTTGGATCCACTGGGCTTTGCGGGTTTGGACTGATGCCTGGCGCAAGCCAGGAGCGAACCCATTGGGCCTTTCAGGGCTGATCAGTCAGGGAACTTCCCCATCGCTGGATGGTAGCGATTAAGCCAAACACGAAAGGCACTTACCCTTTTCGGTAAGCGGGCACCTCGCATCACATTGCAACGCTGAGTTTGAATATTCAGTGCCGACAGTATTGAACAAATCAGCCCACACACGTGTCGCTTTTAATTGATCACCCTTTAACGCCCACAAGGCTTCTCAAGTTCAGCCCCCTTACTTGGCAAGCCGTTAGAATCCAAAATGCTCACCTCAACAAACCGGCCGCCTGAACCAGCTTCAGACCCAATCCAGTCGCTCGGGAATGGCTTGGATCAACTGCTCTCGGTCTCCTGCCGGCAGGTGCTCTGAGCTGATGGGGCGCGTCAACTAAAGGGTAACGGTCAGTTAAATCGACGCAGGCCGTTATCGTTTTCACCCTTTTCAAGCTGACCAGGAAGGCGCTTTGTGAATTACACGACTCCTTTACCCATTGTGGTTGCTGGCGCCTCGGGAGACTTGGGCCACCGGGTGGTCCGAGCGCTGGTTGAGCGCGGCGCCCATGTCATCGCGCTGGTTCGGCCAGACACTGAAACAGCCCGGCTGCCGGGCCTGCGCAACGCCAGCATTGCGATCACGCCCGTTTCATTGGACGACGCTCAGGGCCTGCGCCGTGCCATCGCCGGCTCGGGGTGCGTGGTGTCGACGCTCAACGGCCTGGAAGAGGTGATCATCGAGCAGCAAGGCAGGCTGTTGGAGGCCGCTGTAGCCGCCGGGGTACCCCGGTTCATTCCCTCGGATTATTCGCTCGACTACACCCGTACCCGTCCTGGCGACAACCGCAACCTGGACCTTCGCCGGCGCTTCGCCACCCGGCTCGATACAGCCGACATCGCCGTCACCTCAATCCTCAACGGTGGTTTTCTGGAACTGCTTGAGGGCGACGCGCCTATTGTTCTACCCGGCCGCCGGGTGCTGCATTTCGGCGACGCGCAACAACCGCTGGACTTCACTGCAAAGGACGACGTAGCCGCCTTCACCGCCGACGCCGCCCTTGATCGCCACACGCCGCGTTTTCTGCGCATTGCCGGCAACAGCGTGTCGCCTGCGCAGATTGCCCACATCCTCACCGAGCTGAGCGGGCAGCATTACCGCACCCTGCGCCCCGGGAATCTCGGCACGCTGTCCGCGCTCATCTCCGTGGTGCGGGCGCTTACGCCTGCCAGTGAAAAGCCCTTCCCCGCCTGGCAAGGGATGCAATACCTGCGCGACATGATGAGTGGGCGCGGCAAGCTGCTCAACCTGGACAACGACCGCTATGGCCAGCGTGAATGGGCATCCGTCCGTGACACATTGGCCCGTACCCACGTGCAAGGGATCAACCCATGACCCACCCTATCGAGTCGTTTCCCCTTCAAATTCCCCGCTGAGGCCGAGCACGGCGGCCACTTCGCTGCGATGGAAAACCCGGCAACGCTCACTGAGCATGTGCGTGAGACCTTTCGCCTGCTGCGGTAAAGGCTTCGCGGGCATGGCGGGCTTCAGCGGCGGCACGCCTCGCCGGCATCTGGACGCTCTTGCAACCTGTAAAAAAATGAAAAAAAATTCCCCACCTGTAGGAATATTCCTACTCATGAGACTGCAGCGACGCGCGATGGAGCGTTTCGCCGCTCTTCAAGAACTTCGAGGAGTCAGCAACGCATAACAACAAGCAACACCCAGGATATCCGGGAAGAAAAACACCACTCAAGGACCACAAGGGAAGCTCAAATGAACACTACAGATCACGTACAAAGCCGTAGCACCTACAGCGAGAAATGGCAGCAACGCTTCGCATTTTTTGACGAGCACGGCGCGCCGAATTCACCAACTTACAAGCCAGCCCTGCTGAAGCTACCCTTCAAGCAGAAGATCAGGATCAACGCCAACATCATCGCGTTTTTCTTTGGTCCGATTTACCTGTTCGTCCTGGGTCTGTGGAAGAAAAACCTGACGCTGATCGGCATTCTGATCGCGCTCACTATCGTGACGGAAATCTTCTACTCCGCAACCAACTTTGCCTACGCTAAACAGGTGAACTTCGGTGTAGGTTTCGGCATGAACATCCTGTACGCAATCTCGACAAACTACGCCTACTACCTCAAGGAAATTAAGGGCGAGCAAGGCTGGAGCCCTTTCAAAGGCATGCGCTGGTAAGGTCAGGACGCACCACAGAGCGTCGTCATTTTCACTGCTTCGGCGTTGTGAAAGACGAGCCTTTGCCATGGTGTTGCGCGTACGCAATGCCATGGCCGCTACAGCATGCGACAGACATTCAGGCGTCGCCCGGCCATTAGCCTGAACTGGTCAGCGCATTCGACATGGTGTAAACGTGTCGGATGCTCTGGCTCGCTGATTCCAGCCCGTCACGATTTCAGCGGCGGCGGGTTGATCGGGGAACATTGAGCGACGAGGGAGCTCACACCTCTTGCCTTTGAACTGTCCTGTTGGTGAACCCCCTCTATGGAACACGTACTCCCGCAAGCCTGGCTGAACGCGCTGCCGTTGCCCTGGCTCAATACCCTCGTGGCCGCCGCCGTCGCGATTGGCATCGCGCTGTTGGGACGCTGGATTGCGCTGATCTTGCTCCGCCGCGTCGCGAAATCCTTCGTCTTCGCCCAGCAGTTGCTTCATCGCGCCGAACCGCCGACGTTGTGGCTGATCCCGCTGCTCGCCCTGCAAACCGTCTGGACCTCTGCCCCCGATGATCTGATGTTGATCAACGGCGTGCGGCATCTGAACGGCATGCTGGTGGTGGCCGGGTTCACCTGGCTGGCGCTGAGCTGCGTGAAAGCCATTGGCGAAGCGGTCGCGATCCGCAACCCGCTGGACATCGAAGACAACCTGCAAGCCCGTCGGATTCAGACGCAAGTGCGGGTGCTGGTGCGCTGCCTGAATGTGCTGGTGCTGCTGTTCGGTACCGGGCTGATTCTGATGAGCTTCCCGCCGGTGCGGCAGATTGGTACGAGCCTGCTGGCATCGGCAGGGCTCGCGGGGCTGGCCGCGGGTTTCGCCGCCAAGCCGGTGCTGGGCAACTTGATCGCGGGTTTGCAAATCGCTATCTCTCAGCCGATTCGCCTGGATGACGTGGTGATCGTTGAAGGCGAGTGGGGCCGCATTGAAGAGATCAGCGGCACGTACGTGGTGCTGAAGATCTGGGATGAGCGGCGGATGGTGATTCCGTTGCAGTACTTCATCGAGAAGCCCTTCCAGAACTGGACGCGCAGCACGTCGAGCCTGATTGGCTCGGTGTTTCTGTGGGTGGATTATGCGTTGCCGCTGGAGGAGTTGCGCGAGGAAGCGGAGCGTATCTGCAAAGAGATACCGCACCTGTGGGATGGCCGCGTCTGCGTATTGCAGGTCACGGACACCACCGACAAGGCGATGCAATTGCGGGTGTTGTTGAGCTCGGCGGATTCATCGCGCAGTTGGGATGCGCGATGCCACATGCGCGAGCGGCTGATCAGTTTCGTTGCCCGGCAATATCCGCAGTGCCTGCCTCAGCTGCGTGCCGAGATGTCCTCGCGCACCGTGCAGCCGGAGCGCGAAGGCCACGAAGCGCCCACGGAAATCGCGCGTCAGCCGCCAGTCTGAAGACAGGTAAAAGCAAGTTACCTGGCCACCCAGAGGGTGGCCGGGAAAGACTTATTGACCGCCGTTCAGCATCACAAACTTGCCCATCATCGCCGCGGCAAATTGTTGCCCCGACATTTTCACGCCGTTGAAGTCCACCACGTCATTGGCGTAATGCAGGCTGGACACGATGTTGTCGCCATCGACCTTGCCCATTTGCAACATGACCGCCATGCCGCCCACTGAATCCGCTGCGCCCTGCGCCTGCTGCGCGATGGCGGCGGGGTCAGTCAGACCGGCAGACTTGGCGCGCAGTGCGGCCAGATCCTTGATCATCGGCTTGGAGAGCACCAGCTTGGCGTCCAGCTGAGTCAGCAACTGCTTGAGCAATTCCGCGCCCGGCTGATCGAGCGCCGAAGGGTTGCCCAAGTCCATCGACAGGTTGAACTGGCTCTCGCCGCTGGCTGTTTTGAGCGAAAGCTTTTCCAGCTCGATGTGTGGCTTGGCGGTCAGCAGCTTGCTGACTTCGGCCTGGACCAGCGCCTGATCAGCCGGGCTCAGATGTGGCGTGTAGGTTTCACCCATCGCGGCGGCGGCCTGGGCTTGAGGCTGCACTTTCTCCTGATAGATCTTCATCAGCGCCTGGGTTGAAGCAATGTCGAAATTTCCGAACTTCCAGAGCATCTGCATGGCGCCAATGTCGCTGCCACTGAAGCTGATGTTGCCGATGTCGTAGCTCACCTGCGCGTTCAGGTTGCCTTCCACTTCCTGCAACAGGCTGGTATTGACGAAGTCCTTGAACTGAATGGCCGGCTGGCCTGCCGCCTGGAACGTGGCCGAGGCGATTTTCGCGTCGGTGTGGCCCAGGTAGAAACCCGATTTGCCTTTTGTGCCGCCGGTGTTGAAGGTGAAATCCTTGAGCGTCAGGTGCACCGGGCCTTCTTCGGAGGTGGCGGTGACGTCGACGCTGCCCAGCACACCATTGGCCTCAAGCTTCTGGCCATCGCCCGAGCCGGAGGCATTCACGGTGAAACCGGAAAACTTGAACGCGCCGGTCTGATCGGTGAACTCAAACGGCAGCAAGTCCACCCGGCCCAATGCGGCGCGGTCGTAGCCCATGCTGAAGTGGCCGGTCAGCGGCGGCTGGCCGTTGGTCATGGCAAACCATTTTTCGGAGAAGGCGTTCTTCTCGATCTGCACGTTGCTGGCGGCCATGACCGGCAGCAGTTGCAGCGATTTCACGCGGCTCCACGGCAATGGGCCGTGCTCGATGTTGTCGACAAACAGCAGCTCGACCGGCTTGCCCTCATTGAATTGAGGGTCCTGGATATTCAGCTTGTAGTGGGCGGTGCTGGTAAAGAAGTGGCGGTCCAGGGAAAGGAGCTCAACACTCGCCTTGCCTTCATGCCCGACGAACGCGGCTTGAAGCTGCTGATTGCCTTGCTGGATGGCGTCGCTGAGTGCGCCTTCCAGCTTTTTACCGGTGTACCAGGCGCCAGCGGTGACGAGGACGCCCGCAACCACAATAACGCCTACGGCGATGTTGACTGATTTTTTCATGTGTCGACTCGAAGATGTCCGTTCTTGAAGAGAGGTCTTGCCTTCCTTGACCCCGGAGGGTTTCGGCGCCACACAGAGCGGCCGTGCAGCACCTTGCGCTGCCGAGAGCCCGGCGAGATTAGCACTTGGCGAGAACGTTTTGCATCCGTTGCGCCTAGCCACGACGTTCGCCGAAGCGTTAGGCTAAACGCCAATTTGCTAACGGGATCGATGAGATGAGCGAAGTGCAAAAGCCCAAGGGTCCGGTCAAGGCGGTGATCTTCGACATGGACGGCCTGCTGCTGGACACCGAAGGCATCTACACCGAAGTGACCGATACCATCGCCAAGCGGCATGGCAAGACGTTCGACTGGGCTGTGAAGCAGCATTCCATTGGCCGCGGCTCCCAGGATTTCGCCGAGTACGTGATCAGCGCGCTAGGGCTGCCAATGTCTCCCGAGGAGTTCCTGACCGTTCGCCAGCCGATGCTGGACGAGCGCTTCCCCCACGCCGTGCCGATGCGTGGCGCCGAGGCACTGGTGCGTCACCTCGCCGAGCACAACATCCCGATTGCGGTGGGCACCAGTTCTTCCCTTCACTATTTCCACGCCAAGACGAGCAATCACCGCGCCTGGTTTGAGCTGTTCAAAGACGTGGTGACGGCGGATCACGCCGAGGTCACGGCGGCCAAGCCTGCGCCGGATATTTTCCTGGCGGCGGCGCGCCACCTGGGTGTGGACCCGAAGGACTGTCTGGTGTTTGAAGACTCGCCATTCGGCGTCACTGCGGCCAAGACCGCAGGCATGTATGCCGTGGCCGTGCCGGACTCGCACATGCCGATCGAGCAATACGCGCATGCCGACCTGATATTGGGTTCGCTGACGGAGTTTCCGCTGGAAGATTGGGGTTTGCCGGGGTTTGCCCGCTGATGATCGGAAAATGTAGGAGCGCGCTTGCCCGCGATTGCGTTGGGTCAACAGCGACTGCATCGACTGGTTGAATGCATTCGCGGGCAAGCGCGCTCCTACTTAAATCTTAGGTTTAGCCTCAGCCAACACGCGTCAAATCCACCCCCAACGCCCGAGCGAACGCCTTGACCAGCGGGCTTCGGGGGGCGTTGTGTCTCAGGATGAGGTTGACGGGCGTGCGTAGAAAGATCAGATCGGGGCGCAAGGCGCGGAGTTGGCCGTCGCGGATCAGATTGCGCGTGTAGTGTTCGGGGAGAAAGCCGATGAACCGGCCGGTCAGGATCATCATGGCGACCGCTTCGACCTGGGAGGCGGAGGCGCACTGGCTGTCGGAATTGACGAAGCTCGCCTTGTCGCGATGGATCGCATAGCGATGATTGACGATGTCGAATGCCCGCAGGCTGTCGATGCCGAGGGCGCTTTCATCCGCCTCGAACAGCGGATGCCCCACTGCGCAGTAGGCGTGAGAGGTCTCTTCGTACAACTCGAAATAATCGAACTCTTCCCGCCGCTGATACACCGGCACGATACCAAGGCTCACGCGGCCTTCGACCATTGCACGCTCAACTTCATCCAGTTGGGACGCTTGCAGGCGAAGTCTGACTTTGGGCGCTTCATCGTGCATTAGTCTGAGCGCGGCAATGAGCGGCGAACTTTTATCGGTCAGGGTGTTATCAATTACGCCGATACTCAAATCGCCAATCAACTCGTTCTGCGCTGAACTAATCCGGTCGCGAAAACTGTCTACGGACGCGAACAATTCGATAGCCGCCTGATAGACCAGCTTGCCCTCTTCAGTGAGATGAAAGCCCTCCCGGCCTCGTGTGCAGAGGCGCATGCCGATACGGATTTCAAGGTCAGAAATCTGCTTGCTGATGGCTGCAAGGCCCACATTCAGCTCGTTCTGGGCGGCGCTGAAGCCACCCGCCTCCACCACGGCCTGAAACACCCGCAACAGCTTGAAGTCCATTCCGCTGAGCGTAAGAGGGGGGCGAACTCCCGGTTTAGGCGGCACGTTTCCAGAATTGGAAAGTGGAGTTTCCATAATGCTTATTGACCTCGCCTATTGGATTCAACAGGCTCTGACTCACAACAAAAACGTGCCCGATTGATAATAATGAACACAGATAAACCTGATTGGCAACCGCGCACGGCCTAGTCCGCTACATAGGCCCAAAGCGGATCCAACCTCAATTAACCTGACACTTTGATCAGGACTTTCAATTCGTAACTGCCTTCTATTCAGGACGATTCCATGTTGCAACGGCGGGCCTACGTCGGGGCAGGAAGACTGGGTAGGGTTGCCCAGATCAGGCAGGCGCGGTCTGCATACAGCTTCGGAGAAACACATGAATCAGAATCAGGCGGAGCAGCTGCAAGCCGAGCGAAGGAAGACCGAAAACGCGTTCGACATTACCCAGTACGAACACGTCCCACGCCGCTACTACGGGCGCATTTTCTTCGCGACCCTCATCATCGTTGCCTTGGCCAGCCTGGCTCGCGCGTTTGCCAACGGACAGATCGAGTGGAGTTATATCGGCCAGTTCCTGACCTCCGAGGCCATTCTGTGGGGACTGCTCAACACGATCATCATGTCGATTCTGGCGATGGTTCTCGGGGTGGTGATCGGTGTGGTCACGGCCATCATGCGCATGTCGGCAAACCCGATTTTGCGTTACGTCGCGATCACCTACACCTGGCTGTTTCGCGGCACGCCGCTGATTCTGCAGTTGCTGCTGTGGTTTAACCTGGCGCTTATCTTTCCGGTCATCGGTATTCCCGGCGTGTTCGAGATCGACACGGTCAGCCTGATGACACCCTTCGTTGCCGCACTGCTGGGCCTGAGCATCAATCAGGGCGCTTACACCGCCGAGGTCGTGCGCGCAGGCCTGCTGTCCGTGGACACCGGTCAGTACGAAGCCGCCAAGTCCATCGGCATGCCGCGCCTGCAGGCACTGCGCCGGGTGATTCTGCCCCAGGCCATGCGCGTGATTATCCCGCCGGTCGGCAACGAATTCATCGGCATGGTGAAGATGACCAGCCTGGCCAGCGTCATCCAGTATTCCGAATTGCTGCACAACGCGCAGAACATCTACTACGCCAACGCCCGGGTCATGGAGCTGCTGATCGTCGCGGGGATCTGGTACCTGGCGGTGGTGACGGTCCTGTCGTTCGGCCAAAGCCGGCTGGAGCTGCGTTTTGCCCGCGGCGCCGGCAAGCGTTCGTAAGTCAGGCCCAGGAGAATCAGCATGAGAAGCATCGTCAAAGCCGTCGGCCTGAACAAATACTACGACCAGTTCCACGCCCTTAAAGACGTCAGCATTGAAGTCGAGCAGGGCGAAGTCCTGTGCATCATCGGGCCCTCGGGCTCGGGCAAGAGCACGCTGCTGAGGTGCGTCAATCAGCTCGAAAAAATCGACAAGGGCGGTTTGTGGGTCGACGGCGAACTGGTGGGCTACCGCATCGTCGGCAACAAGTTGCACGAACTGACGGACGCTCAGATCGCTCGTCAGCGTTTGAGCACCGGCATGGTGTTTCAGCGCTTCAATCTCTTCCCGCACATGACCGCCTTGCAGAACGTGATAGAAGGCCCGATCCAGGTGCTCAAGCGCTCGCCCAAAGAGGCCAACGAAGAAGCCACCGAGTTACTGGCCCGCGTCGGGCTGGCGGACAAGCGCCATTCCTATCCCGTCGAGCTTTCCGGCGGCCAGCAACAGCGTGTCGCGATCGCTCGCGCACTGGCAATGCGGCCCAAGCTGATGCTGTTCGACGAACCCACTTCCGCCCTTGATCCAGAGTTGGTGGGCGAAGTGTTGTCGGTCATGCGTGATCTGGCGCACAGCGGCATGACCATGATCGTCGTCACACACGAACTGGGCTTTGCCCGCGAAGTTTCCAACCGGATGGTGTTCATGGACGGCGGCCAGATTGTGGAGGCCGGCACCCCGGAAGACATTCTAATAAGCCCACAAAACCCGAGAACCCAAAGCTTCATTTCTGCCGTTCGCACTTAAACCAGAACAAACGAGAACGACCATGAAAAAGATCCTCATCCCCAGTTTGCTCGCCGGCCTGATGGCGTCCGCGCCAGTGTTCGCCGCGCTGCCCGCCAGCCTCAAGGAAAAGGGCGAAATTACCGCCGCCATTGTGCCTAACTACCCGCCGATGGATTTCAAAGACACCAGCACCAACACGCTGACCGGCCTGGATGTGGATCTCGGCAACGCCCTGGCCGAGCGCCTTGGCGTCAAGATCAAATGGCAGGAGACAGCATTTGAGCAAATGGTCAGCGGCCTGGTGACCAAACGCTTCGATATCATTCTGTCGGGCATGACTGACACGGCCGAGCGGCAGAAGTCGGTGACATTCATCGACTACTTCGCCAGCGGGCCGCAACTGTACACGCTGACCAAAAACGCTGATCTGAATGAGCCCGCCGATTTGTGCGGCAAGAAAGTCGGCACCAGCCGGCGCACCACCTGGCCGGCGGAAATTGCTGGCTGGAGCAAGGAAAACTGCGAAGCGAAAGGCAAGCCGGCGATCATCGTCAGCGGCTCCGAAGGCTCGGCTGATGCTCGCGCGCAGCTGCGGCAGGGCCGGCTCGACGCCGCGATGCAGGGCAGCGAAACCATTCCGTACCTGATGTCCCAGGAGAAGGACACCTACAAGCCCCTTGGCCAGGCGATCTCCAAACAGTTCACAGGCCTGGGCGTCAGCAAGTCCAACCCTGAGCTGGCGGCGGCCATTGCCGAAGCGATGCAGGCCATGGTCGACGACGGTACCTATGGCAAGATCCTCAAGAAGTGGGAGCTGGAGCAGGGTGCGGTGACCAAGGTCGGGATGAATCAGGGGAAGTAAACGGCTGCGCGGCGAATCACGGACGAACACTAAGCACGAATTTCTGTAGGAACGCACTTGACCGCGATTGAGGTGTGTCAGTCCATGACTGGATATCAGGCATGACGCATTCGCGGGCAAGCGCGCTCCTACAGAAGGAAACGCTGAGATAAAGGAAACCAAGAGTGCCCACCTACTCCCTCGTCATCCGTCGGTTGATGGTCTGCTCGCTGACCATCGTTGTGAGCCGGGCGATGACCAGCCCGTTGCTTTCGCTGTTCCTGAGCACGAGGCTGGGGCTTAACCAGCAAGACGTCGGGCTGTTGATGGGCATCGCCGTGTTCATCGCCACGCTCTTGGGGCTATACGGTGGCTACGTCATCGACCGGCTGGAAAAGCGCAAATTGCTGATCCTGGCGATGCTGTCCAGCGCCGTCGGCTTCGCGCTACTGACCTTCGCCCAAAACGTCTATCTGACGACCCTCACGCTGGTGATCACTGAGACGGCCTCGGCGCTGTTTCTGATCGGCTCCAAAGCAATCATCAGCGAAAACCTGCCCATCGGGCAGCGTGCGAAGGTCTTCTCGCTGCGATACACCCTCACCAATATCGGCTACGCCACAGGCCCGATGCTGGGCGTGGTCATTGCCGGGCACCTGCCACTGGCGCCGTTTTTCATCGCCAGCGCCATCGCATTCTGCAGTCTTTTTCTGATGCTCGGCATTCCGCGCACAGTCGCAGACACCGAACACCCACCGCGCAGCTTTCTCGACACCCTGGTCACGCTGAAAAACGATCGCACGCTGATTCTGTTCACGGGCGGCAGCTTGCTCAGCACCATCGTGCATGGCCGGTATACGTTGTACCTGTCGCAGTTTTTGCTGGTCACGCACTCGGCGGAACAGGCGTTGAACATCCTCTCAGCCGTACTGGCCTGCAACGCGGTAACGGTCATTTTGATGCAGTACCAGATCGGCCGTTTTCTCAAGCGCGAGCAGTTGCCGTACTGGATTTGCCTCGGCACAGCTTTATTTGCTATCGGGCTCATCGGCTTCAGTTTTGCCGAAACGACCCTGGCCTGGTGCGCTGCGATGTTCGTCTTCACCTTAGGCGAGATGATCATTTACCCCGCCGAATATCTGTTCGTCGACACCATCGCACCGGATCACCTTCGCGGCAGCTACTTGGGTGCGCAGAATCTCGCGGCCTTCGGCGGAGCGTTGAGCCCGGTGATCTGTGGCTACTTATTGATCAATAGCCCTGCGCCGACCATGTTTTATGTCCTCGCGTGCCTGACCGCCATGGGCGGCACATTGTGCTTTCTGGCGGGGCGACACGCGAAGCTCACTCACGCTGACATCTCGCTCTGAGCCCGCGCTCAGCCACACGCGGTTCCGTCAATTTGTCACTGTTCAAAACCCGCCCAAACAGGTGAGTATGTCCGGCCTAGGGCTTTCGGTCTGATCGGCCTTTACGAGACCCCTTGCAAGCCTGTCCCAGACTGTCCTGATTTCCACTTCCCTGACGAAAAGGATATCGAACAATGAAATACCGCACCCTTGGCCAATCCGGCCTTCAGGTTTCAACGCTGACACTGGGCTCCATGATGTTCGGCGTGCAGACCGGCACCGAAGAATCCCTGCGCATCATCGACAAGGCCTGGGATGAAGGCGTCAACTTCATTGACACGGCCAACGTCTACAACGCCGGCCGGTCTGAAGAAATCGTTGGCGAGGCTATCGCCAGCCGGCGCAGTGAGTGGATCCTGGCCACCAAAGTCGGCAGCAGCTCGGGCAATACCGCACCGAACTCGAGCGGCCTGAATCGCAAGCACATCTTCAATGAAATCGAATCCAGCCTGCGTCGTCTCGACACCGACTACATCGACATTCATTACCTGCATAAGGAAGACCACAACACGCCACTCGAAGTGACCGTGTCGGCCATCGGCGATCTGATTCGCGAGGGCAAGATCCGGTACTGGGGCGTGTCGAACTTCCGAGGCTGGCGTATCGCCGAAGTGGTCAACGTCGCTCAGCGTCTGGGCGTCGACAAACCGGTGATCAGCCAGCCGCTGTACAACATCGTCAACCGTCAGGCCGAGCTGGAGCAGATCACTGCGGCGAAGTTCTATGGTTTGGGTGTTGTGCCCTATAGCCCGCTGGCGCGCGGCGTGTTGAGTGGCAAGTACGCCCCCGACGTTACACCGGACAGCAGCACCCGCGCCGGGCGTCAGGACAAGCGTATTCTGGAAACCGAATGGCGCAGCGAGTCCTTGCACATCGCCCAGAAACTGCAGGCGTATACCCAGGCCAAAGGCGTAGGACTGGTTGAATTCGCCATCGCCTGGGTGCTGAACAATCAGGCCGTGACCTCTGCCATTGTCGGGCCACGCACCGAGGACCAATGGGACAGCTACACCAAAGCCCTCAGCGTGAACATCACTGCGGAGGACGAGGCGTTCATCGACTCTCTCGTGACGCCCGGGCATGCGTCCACGCCGGGTTTCAACGATGTGCAGCATTTCGTGACGGGCCGTTATATCTGACTCCGATCAACTGTGAAGCCCGCCTCGGTTGCCGTAACAGACTTGCGTAACCGAGGCCGGGCATCCCGTTCCCAATCCCCGATTGATGGCAACACCTCCACGCTCAATCCCTTGTAGAATGCCGCGCCGAGACAGGCCGCTAAACTTGTATCAAAGTTTGACAAGGCCAGCAGCGGTCTCTAATGTTTTGTTGGATCCAATAACTGGTCAGCCGAAGAAGATCAAGCATGCGCAGGACTGAGAAAGAGCAATTTCTGCGGGAAACCCTGGGTGATGAGCAGCCGCCTGCGCATATGGCGCGTGCCGTTATCGAAGAAAAACTGCGCAGTGCCATCCTCGACGGACGCCTCCCGGCAGGCATTGCTCTGCGCCAGCAAGAGCTGGCGACGCTTTTCGGTGTCAGCCGCATGCCCGTGCGCGAGGCGCTGCGTCAGCTGGAAGCTCAATCGTTGCTGCGCGTCGAGACCCACAAAGGTGCGGTCGTTGCCCCGTTGATCAACGAGGACGCTACGGATGCTTACGCGTTGCGCATCCTGCTGGAGTCCGAGGCGCTTCGACAGTCGATACCGCTGCTGACCGCCGAAGACATCAGCACAGCGCGTGGGTATATCGAACAGCTCGAGGTCGAAACCGACTACAGCATCATGGGCACGCTCAACCGCCAGTTCCACATGGCGCTGTATTCCAAGGCGCACAACAAGCGCCTGCTCAAACTGGTCGAGGACGGCTTGAACGAGGAAGAGCGCTTCTTGCGTTTCAATCTCAAGCAAATGAACCTGGGCAAGCTGTCCCAACACGACCACTACGAATTGCTGGAAATGGCCGGCGCTGGTGATGTGGGCGCCACCGTCGAGGCGCTGACTCACCACTTGAATCGTGGTGTTGAAGCCATCAATGCCTACTTGAGCGCCCGTAAGGCGGAAGAGTCAAAACCTGCGGCAGCCTTGCGAAAACGTGCCGTCACCCAGTGACATTCGCTGCTGTTTCAATCGTGACCTTGCTCGCCACGGGCTAATCGGCCGATAAGCACAAGGTATCAACGAACGCCGTTCATGACGGTGTAAGCGCCGAAGGACCCGGCTCCACGGTTATAACGCCTCTATCAAGGCTCGGGGAAGCTGAGTGCAAGCCGAAAAGAACAAATGGCTGATGGTGGTCAATTCCGGACAACCCGTCAGAACCCGCTTGATTTGCTTTCCTCACGTAGGGGGCGATCCGGAACACTTTCGTGACTGGTCCGAAGGCCTTGCCGATCATATCGAGCTGGTAACGCTACGCCTGCCCGGCCATGGCAGCCGGCTCAAGGAAACGCCCTACGATCAGTGGGCGCCCTTGCTGCAAGACACCTTCCTCGCGTTGCAGCCCTATCTGAGCGAACCCCATGCGTTTTACGGCCACAGCTTCGGCGGTCGCGTCGCTTATGAAATGGCCAGGCTGGCGCAGCATCATTACCCGAATCTGACGCGTCATCTGTTTGTTTCCGGCTGCCGCAGCCCTGACAGCCGACAGCCCTGGCCGTACTTGCACACGCTGCCGCACGACGACTTCATTCAAGCGCTGATCAGGTTGGGCGTGATCCCGACCACGTTCGCGCAGGACAAGAAACGCTTGAAGCTGCTAGAGCCTGTCGTGCGCAGCGACGTAAAGCTGTCGGAGATCTGGTCACACTGTGCTGACGAGGGCCTGGACATCCCGCTGACCGGTCTGTACGGCAGCGATGATCCGGTGGCTACGGCCGGTAGCATGATGCGATGGCGGGAGTTCACACGTCGCGAGTTCGAACTGATCGAAGTGCGCGGCACTCATGATTTCCTCAGCTCGCAACGCGACCGCCTGCTGCACATCATCAACACACACCTCGGCTTGCTGGGCGGCTGAACAAACACCGCCGCCCTCTCCTTCTGCATCCACTGCTTACGCCCTCCCTTCTGAAGCCTCCTGCGACTAAAAGCCGGCCCTGCCGTGCTCGGGCTGCCGCTAATGCACCTATCGTGAAACTTGGTCGTCGTTGACGCGGTGTACCACCGTGTTGAGGCAAACTCGACCGACGAATCGGTCTGCAGCCGGTTCAGGGAAGGCAGTTCTCATGGAGCGGCAAAAGGAGCATTGCCTGGGCGAGACATTGAAGTGAACCCTGAATGTCCCCCAAACCAAAAATTCTCAAAAAATGCATTAGCCCGATAAAGCGCAACGCTGAACGAGGTATTCGTTCATTCATTTCAATTCTGGCTCTAATAAGCTGGAAGGGTTGCGCTCGCCCCAATAAAACTTTATTCAGAAGTTTTATCGCCTTCTCTCGCGCCCGGTTTATAGACACCATTAATTATATTAAAAAGTATTTGCGAAACCATTTGAAACTGTTCTAACGTTTTCTGGCGGCCATCGTTTACCGGCCATACGCCTACAGACGCTGGTCAGCACGGGCATTGGCCAAGTGAGCATGCCTGATTCCAGCTTGAACGATTATTGACCATTAACGAAGTAACGTTCGCAGCTCCCTATTGCCCGACATTTAAAGAAGTCATGTTGTGCGTTGTTGATACGACAACTTAAGACGACTGTTATTCGCGGCAATTAAAGAGCTCGTGACGCACTCGATTTCATCAAGGACGTAAAAATGGACAGTCTCAAACAGCAACTTATCGCAAAGAAATCAGCACTCAGCGCGCACCCTGTTTTTTCCGAGATCGATTCACTGCACGTCCTGCAGCGATTCATGGAGGTGCATGTGTTCGCGGTCTGGGACTTTATGTCACTGACCAAACGGCTGCAGCAGGAACTGACGTGCACCCGACTCCCCTGGCTGCCGCCGCGAGACCCGAAGGCAGCGCGGCTCATCAACGAAATCGTGTTGGGTGAGGAGTCGGATGATCGGCCAGGACGCCACGATCATTACAGCCACTTCGAACTGTACCTGGACGCCATGCGGGAGATCGGCGCAAGCACGGCACGCATCGAGCATTTCGTCGAACTGTTGCGCGAAGGCATTCACTACAAAACCGCGCTCGACAGCGTCGGCGCAGGCCGGGCGGCCACGCACTTCGTCCGCGACACCCTCGATATTGCTCTGAATGCGCCGGCGCATTGTGTGGCTGCCGCGTTCCTCCACGGTCGCGAGAGTGTTATCCCGCAGATGTTCCAACGGATTCTCGACGACTGGGGCATCACTGCCGACAAGGCACCGACCTTTCGCTATTACCTGGAACGCCACATCGAGGTGGACTCCGAAGATCACGGTCCGGCTGCGGAGTCGTTGCTGGCCAGGCTAGTCGCGGGCAATGAACAGCACCAGCGCGAGGTGTACGCCGCCGCCATCGCCGCCGTCGACAGCCGCATCGCGCTGTGGGACGCCCTGCAACTGACCCTGCGTGAAACGGCACGGGAAGTCAGCGCATGAGCCCGCTCCGCCTACGCAATACAGAAGCCCTCCACACAAGGACGCCATCATGAAAGCCGAAGACTACATGTCATTCGTCGATGCCTGGGAAGGCCGCGCGACCATTCGGACACGCCCGCGCCGCATCGTCGAAAACGACGAAAAACTGATCTACCCGCTCAGCCGCCAGCCATTGGTGCTAAGCGAGACGTTCACCCGCGAATGCGCCCATCTGCGCGATCTGGCACTGGTGCAGAGCCTGTACAAGTTCATCAACGACGTGGTGATTTTCGAGACCGAGATCGTCGACAAGACCGCGCGAAGCATTGCCAAAGACAACTTCGCCATCCGCTTTCCCTTCGCTTGCCGCTACGACGCCATGACGGTGGTAGTCGATGAGGATTACCACGCACTGGTGGCGATGGACTTCATGCAGCAAACCGTCGCACTCACTGGCATCCAGCCAATCCCGTTGCCACAGGAAATCGAACTCAGCCGGGCCATCCCCGCTGCTCTTGCCCTGGCGCCGAACCACTTGCGCAGCGCGGTCGAGCTCATCTGCGTGGCGATTGCCGAGAACACCGTGACCAACGACGTGGCCGCGTTCGCCAAAGACGACACGGTCAAGCAGTCAGTCAAAGGCCTCATGGCGGATCACCTGCTCGATGAAGGACGCCACTCCGGTTTCTGGGCGCGCCTGGTCAGGATCTACTGGCACGCAGCGCCCGAGCAGGACAGGCAGCTTATCGCGCAGATCCTGCCCGTGTTCATTGCTCAGTATTTGACCAATGACATCCAGAAGTCTTTTGACTTCGTGCTGATCGACAGCCTGACCGTGGCAGAACCGATTAAACAGGCGCTCAAGGAAGAAACGCAGGCGATGTGCTTCCCGATCAATCGCCACCATCCGCTGGTGGGCAACATCATGCGTTTCTTCACCTCCAGCTCGATGCTCGACTCACCCTGCGTCCAGCACGCCCTTGCGGACTATCTATCAGCCGGAGGCTTGCAATGAAGCGCCTGGAGATTGTGCTCATCGGTCATAGCCAGGCGATGAGTGAGCTGAGTGCAGAACTGAACGCACACGGGCATCTGACTCACCACCTGCGCGACGAGGCAACGCTGGAGCTGAGCGCACCGCAGAACGCGTCGATCCTCATCGAGGACGGCACGCTGGACCTGCCCCGCGCAGAACTGGGCGTGTTCCAGACAGCCGTTCATCTCGGCCTCCGGGTAGGACTGACACCGGTGAGCGAACGGGCGCTGCCTGAGCTGGAAATATTGTGCTGGCTCGGGACGGCTACCGCACAGCGCCTGATCGCGCGCCATGCCGTAGCTGCCACGCTTTCCGGCAACGGATGCGTGTTGCGGGACGCTGCGGTCGCAACGCTGGTCGACAACGTTGCCATGCTGATCAGCCGGTTCTCGCGCGATCCGGAGTATTTCGCGCGCGCCGAGCGCGCCGAGCGCGTCGACCCGCCGCACAGTGAACGCCAGGAAAGCCTGCTGCAGCTGGACCGGTTGGCCTTCGAGCACTGCTTCAACTTCACCGCGGCGCCAGAGTTGCTGCGCGTTGCCGAGCAGACGCTTGTCGCACGCCTGGATCGGAGCTTCAGCGAATTCGCCAGGCGCACGGCGCTGAATATCGACGGCGAGCGCATCAGCTATGACCAGCTGCGCACGCACAGCGTCGCGATCCAGACGCAGATACAGGCCATGCTGCCGCACGTATCGGCTGGACCTGTGGTGATCAGCATTTGTATGTCGAAATCTGCGGCACTGTTCGCCGGAATCCTCGCCATCCTGGGCAACGGAGCCGTGTATCTGCCGCTTGACCCCAGCCAGCCTCTTCAGCGTCAGCAGTTCATCCTCGAAAACGCCCAAGCTACGTTACTGCTGCACGATGGCAGCCACCCACTGGCTGGCATTGTTTTGCCGGGGCTGGATATCAGTCACATCGAGATCGTGCCGACGGCGCGGCCGTTGATGCGCTATTGCCCGGAGGCCGACGCGCCATGCATGGCGCTGTACACCTCGGGTACGACCGGACACCCAAAAGGCGTGATGCTCAGTCAGCGCAACCTCAGCCACTTCACAGCCTGGTACGCACACCATGTCGAGCTCTCCGAACACAGCCGTGTGCTGCAGTTCTCGACGCTGAGTTTCGATTCATCGGTCATCGATATATTCCCCACGCTGCTCAGCGGCGCTGAACTGATCGTGGCGAACGACGATCAGCGTCGTGACCCGCTGCAACTGTTCGAGCTGCTGGATCAGAATCTCAGCCACGCTTTTTTGCCACCGGCCTTATTGAGCATCCTGCCGATCGACCGACCGGTGAAACTCAAGCACTTGTGCACCGGCGGTGATGTCTGCGAGCCCTACGTGATTGAACGCCTGGCAGCGCAATGTCATTTCCATAACCTGTACGGCCCGACTGAAGCCACGGTGTTGATCACAGCCGGCCAGTTTCAACCCGGTGGCAGCAACCGCAACCTGGGTCGCCCGATCGCTAACAGCCAGGTCCTGATTCTCGACGAGGATATGCAGCCTGTCCCGGACCAGACGCCGGGTGAGCTCTATATCGCCGGTCCTGGCGTGTGCCTGGGTTACATCAACAACCCTGCCCTCACCGATGAGCGTTATGTGCACGTCGCCTTGGGTGATGGCCAAAGCGTTCGTGCCTACCGAACCGGGGACATCGGCAAATGGACGAGCGATGGCATCGAGCTGTCCGGGCGACGTGACAACCAGGTGAAGATCCGGGGATTCAGGGTCGAGCCTGAGGAGATCGAGCATTGCCTGCGCGACAGCCAGTTGTACCGCCAAGTCGCGGTGGTGATTGATGACCAGCGACGCATCCTGGCTTTCCTCGCGCAACCGCACGGCGTAGAGCCGGACGCCGCCCGGCATTTGCTCAAGGACCATGTCGCAGCGTTGTTGCCCGACTATATGCGGCCGACCGCTTATACCGAGTTGGCGAGCATGCCATTTGCCAGTAACGGTAAGGTCGATCGCAAGGCGCTGTTGCAGTTGCCCGTGAACATACTGGAGCACGCCCCACGTCGTTTGCCCGACACCGAAAACGAGAGGCTTCTCCTTACGTTGTGGGCAGATCTGCTAGAGCTCCCTCCCGGCGAAATCTCAACGGACGAGAGCTTCTTCAATTTGGGGGGCCACTCGATTCTGTTGTCGCAGATGCTGCTGGGGATTCGCGAACGGTTCGGTCGCAGCATCCCGATCAATCGCTTCATCGAGGCGCCAACGTTGACTAACCTGGCGTCACTGCTCGACAGCGACGGCACCACCTCATGGACCGTCAGCCCGAGAGCATTCCTGGATGCTTCGGCGCCCTTCGAGCTGCCGGTACTGCCTGTCGAGTGCATGGGCGACGTGCATAAAGTCATCGTCACTGGTGCCAATGGTTTTCTCGGTGTTCACATTGTCGAAGCGCTATTGGCGTGGGGCGCAACCGAGGTTGCCTGCCTGGTACGTGAAAGTGCAGGGATGACGGCGCAAGACCGCTTTGTCCTGGCACTGCGCGAAAACCGGCTTGAGCATCTGGATCTGGAGCGGGTGCGGGTGTACCCCGCCGACGTCACACGGCCACAGCTCGGGTTGAGCAACGAGGTGTATGAGCGGCTTGATCGCGAGTTTGGCGCGCTGGTGCACAACGCCGCCAACGTCAACCATGTCCAGGATTACGAGACGCTGGCCAAGGATAACGTCGAGCCGATCTTTGAATGCCTGAAGCTGTGTGAAGGTCGCAGCAAGAAGGTGCTCAATTTTGTCTCTACGCTTTCTGCTTCAAGCGCCGTCGGGCCTGACGGTCGCGTCCTCGAAGCTCCTGCTGCCGAGACACCGCCGATCTACATCAAGAACGGCTACAACCTTTCCAAGTGGGTCGCCGAGCGCATCCTTCAGCAAGCCTGTGACCGAGGTGCGTGGGTAAACATCTACCGGCCCGGCAATATCGCGTTCAACAGCGTGACCGGTGTCTGCCAGCCGCACAAGAATCGCCTGATGCTGATGCTCAAGGGTTCGATGCAGCTGGGCCAGGTCCCCGACTTCTCCATGACATTCGACTTGATGCCTGTCGACTTCCTCGCCCGATTCATCGGCTTTCACGCCAGTCGTTACCAGCCAGCCCACGCAGTCTTCAACCTCCACAACCCGGAGCCGTTGAGTTGGAGTAGTTACGTCAGCGCGTTCCGTGAGGCTGGCAGTGAGTTCGAGATGGTCAGCGTCAGTGAGTGGCAAACCCAGCTGAATCGAGTGGACAGCGAGAACGCTTTATTCGGCGTGCTCGGCTTTTATCTCGACGGGTTTGAGGAAGACATCGGAGACATATCAATGATCGGCTACCAGAACGCCCATGCGGGTGTTCAACGGATGGGCGAATGCTATCCCTCGAAAACCCCTGCGCTGCTGCGCAAGGGCTGCGAGTACCTGAAGGAAATTGCCTTCATCTGATACACCCAACGCAACACCCCCTTAAGTTATGGAGAACAACATGAACGCTATTCAGCCGCTCAAGACCCTTGGCTCCCTTTCCCCCGATACGCTGATTACTAATCCTGGCGGAGAGCCTGTGGTTTCTGCAATCTCGATAAACGCACCGGCGCGTGAAGTCTGGAAGGTCGTAGGCGATTTCGGTGGTTTCACGCAATTCATTTCAGACCTAGCGAGCATCGAAGTGATTGGTAACGGTCCTGGCTCAGTCCGTTACAAGAAATTCAAGGAGGGTGGTCTTGTGGTTGTCGAGCAACTCAATTCTCGCGACGACAACGCGATGTCCATGACATGGACAACCATCTACAACAACCTAGGTGTGATGAGGCTCTGGGCCTCGATGACGGTTGTCCCCAAAGACAATGCCAGCTGCGTCGCTACCTGGACCATTGTTGCCGAACCTACAGATGACAACTCAATGAGCGCTGAGGGCTTCAGAGAGTTCTTACAGGGCTTTGCTGATGGAGCAATGGAGAACGTGCCCGGAGCTGTGATGCGCTCATAGGGGAAGCCTTCGGCGCTTCAATGCCGGTGGCTTAAACGACAAAACCCCAGTCTGCGTAAGCAGACTGGGGTTTCGGAATTCAATCTTGACGATGACCTACTCTCACATGGGGAAACCCCACACTACCATCGGCGATGCACCGTTTCACTGCTGAGTTCGGGATGGGATCAGGTGGTTCCAGCACTCTATGGTCGTCAAGAAATTCTGTGGCCGATCCGTTACTGACATAACGTTCCAGCAAAAATGTATGACCTTCACTTAAAACAAAACCCCATCTGCTTTCGCAGATGGGGTTTTGGAATTTAATCTTGACGATGACCTACTCTCACATGGGGAAACCCCACACTACCATCGG
>NZ_JBNNGV010000022.1:0-13628 GCF_050268485.1 Pseudomonas sp. NPDC078416
CCGGCCTCGCTCCGTGGGCCCGCCGCCATCCGCCATCCATGGCGGGGGGCGGCTCTCGCGGCATCCATGCCGCTCGGCCCACGGAGCGAGACCTGCGTTTAGCCTGCACCCAAGTCGCGTTTTGTGTCGTCTGGAATTGCTGCGTACGAGGATCAAAAGCAGGGCAAAAGCAGGGCAAAAGCAGATCAACGGCTTCCCGGCTAAAGCCGGTCCTAAGGGGGGCCCACTTTCACTGACTGCACGCGCTGCTGTTTAGTGGGACCGGCTTTAGCCGGGAAGAGGCCAGTCCAGGCGCTGACGTTTGATCGTTCCCTCGCTCCGCGTGGGAATGCATCCCGAGACGCTCTGCGTCATTCCGGGTCGTTAGGGGAATGATTTGGTTCCAGCGCCAACCCGCGGTCTGCGCTGATGGTCGCACCGACTTGAACCGACAGCGCACGCGAGGGGTCGACACCTTCGCTGTGCGCTCACTTCAGCCTGACCCGGAGACATGTCCGTGACCGACCGAAACCTGCTCACCCGCAGACGACTGCTTACCCTGGCGGCAGGTGCCTCGGCGGCGTTGATGTTTGACGCAGCGATCGCTCATTCCGGTGCCGTCGCCACAGCATCCGAACCGCCACAACCCGGCTCATCGGCCGGTCACCCAGGAGAACGGAACATGCTCACCCGAGACATTCCATCCAGTGGCGAAGCGTTGCCAATGATTGGCCTCGGCACGTATCGCGGGTTCGATGTCGAGCCCGGCAGCGACGCTTACAAGCTGCTGCCCGCCGTGGTGGACCAGTTGTTCCAGGCGGGGGGCACCGTGATCGACAGTTCGCCGATGTACGGGCGCGCCGAGGAAACCACGGGCGAGTTGCTGGCGATTCATCAGCCGTCATCGCCAGCGTTTCTGGCGACCAAGGTCTGGACCCGCGGACGCGACGAAGGCATCGCCCAGATGGAAGCTTCGTTTCGGCTGTTGCGGACCCAGCGCATCGACCTCATGCAGATTCACAACCTGCTCGACTGGAAAACTCACCTGCCGACGCTGCGTCAGTGGAAAGAGCAAGGGCGCATTCGCTACATCGGTCTGACGCACTACACCCCATCGGCCTACGCCGAGGTGGAAGCTGCGCTGAAAGCCGAGGCATTCGATTTTCTGCAGATCAATTATGCGATGGACGATCGCGCGGTCGAGGCGCGGCTGCTGCCGCTGTGCCGTGAGCGAGGGGTGGCGGTGATCGGCAATCGGCCGTTCGGCGGCGGCGGACTGCTCGGCCGCTTGCGCGACACGCCGCTGCCGGGCTGGGCGGGGGAAGTTCAGGCCAGGAGCTGGGCGCAACTGGCGCTGAAGTTTCTGATTTCACACCCGGCGGTGACGTGCGCGATCCCCGGTACGGGAAATCCCAAATACATGAAGGAAAACGCCGAAGCCGCCAGAGGGCCTTTGCTTACTGATGCCCAGCGCCAGCAGCTGATTGCCCTGATCGGCTGATCCTGCTTACCGCCGTTTGGGCCGTTTCAAATCATCGGCGCGAACCGAGGCGATCAGCGTTTGACCGGCGCAGGCAGAGTGACCAGATCCACGTATGCGTCCCAGAACTTCTTCTGGTCCACGGCGTACACCACTTTCGCCTTCTGTGTGCCGACGGGCGCGTTCTTCTTGTAGCCCATGGAGCGGCCGTAATCCGGTCCGAAGTGGGCGTCGACGTCGACCCACAGGTCTTTGGACTCGGTGACCAGTTCAGGATGCATCAGGTACAGCGCGGGCAGGCTGTCCCAGGTGAAGCTGTGATGGTTCGGGTCCTTGTCGAACTCAGGCCCCAGCACCGTTTTGTACAGGTCGGGAATTACGCCTTGGCTGGCGACGATGCGCTGGTAGACCGAGGCGTCAAAGATGACCTTTTCGCAGACATCGTTGGGGAAAATCACGTGTTCGATGGGCGAGCGCAGGACGATTTTTGCGGCCTCGGGGTCGAACCACCAGTTGAATTCCGCCGCTGGCGTCGTGTTGCCTGGAATCTCGAAAGCGCCGCCCATGTACACGATTCGTTTGATCAGTGGCACGATTTCCGGCGCGCTGCGAATCGCCAGAGCGATGTTGGTCAGCGGGCCAACGGCGAGAATGGTCACCTCGTGAGGATTTTTCTTCACGCTGTCGACGATGAACTGCGCGGCGGATTCGCTGCGCAGTTTGGTGTGCGAAGCCAGCCCGTCCGGTGGCGCGACCCACTGCGAGGCAGCGGTGGGTCGGGGTGTCTTGAACGCCCCCGGCCAGCCTGCGCCAAACAGGGCTTTTTCCTGTTCATAGGTGGCAAAGTCGTGCAGCAGCGGGTAGGCCGCGCCGGAGTACACGCCGATGTCCTTTTCCACGCCCATGCGCTCGACCGCCTTCAGCGCATCGACCTGCTCCTGATCGACCCACGCGTTGCCGCTGACGAGGGTCATGCCCAGCAGGTCGATGCGCTTTTGCGCGTGCAGTTGCGCCAGCATGATGAAGGCCTGGCCGTCATCGTTGAGCACGTTGAAATCGGTGTCGAAGATGACCTTTTCCGCGGCCTGCAAGGAGGTCGCGGACAGTCCCAGCGTCAGGGCCAGGGCACAGCTTTTCAAAAACGCCTGCATGAGCGGTTTCCACCGTTGTTATTGGATGAATGCGATGAGCAGTGTAGGAGCGTGGCTTGTCCCGCGATCGGCTGCGCAGCAGTCGTAAAGTCAGACGCCCGTTGCACCTGATACACCGCATCTACCGGATACACGACGACTGCGCCGCCGATCGCGGGACAAGCCACGCTCCTACAGGATTTAGATTTGATTATCTGTTCACCAGCTTCGCCGGCAACGCCACCACCAGCAAACTGCTCAAGATCAAACATCCGGCAAAGAACCACAACGCCCCGGCGCTGCTGCCGGTGACGTCGATGGCGATGCCCATCATCGAGTTGCTCACCAGTCCGGCGATGTTCGCCAGCGAGCACGCCAGGGCAAACCCCGTCGCCGCCGCCCGGCCTTTAAGGAACGTCGCCGGCAGGCTGAAGAACACCGGCACGGCGCCAATGATCGCGGCCGACGCCACGGCGAACAGCGCGACCGTCGCGACCACGTTATGGGTGAAGAACGGGCTGGCGGCCATGGCCACGGCGCCGATCCAGAACGGCACGATGATGTGCCAGCGACGTTCACGACGGCGGTCGGAGCTGGCGCCGATCATCAGCATGCCGATCAGCGCCGCCACGCTGGGCAGTGCGGTCAACACGCCGATGTGGAAAGTGTCGGTGACGCCGGCGTTCTTGATGAACGTCGGCATCCAGAAGCCCATGGCGTAAGCGCTGAGCAGAATCGAGAAGTCGATGCCGCCGAGCATCCACACTTTCAGATTGAAAAACCCGTCGCGAAAGCTGTGCTTGCTGTCCTTGCCCTCAACGTCGTCCAGGCGCAGCTCGCCTTCCAGCAAGGTTTGTTCGGCGCTGTTCAGCCATTTGGCTTCTTTCGGGTTGTTCGGCAGCGCCCAGAACGTCATCACGCCGAGCAGCACGCTGGGAATGCCTTCGATCAGAAACAGCCACTGCCAGCCGCGCAGCCCGGCGGTCTGGTCGAAATGGCCCATGATCCAGCCCGACAGCGGGCCGCCGATGACGCTGGAAAGCGGCAGGCCGATCATGAACAGCGCGATGATGCGGCCACGCCGGTAGGTCGGGAACCAGGTGGTCAGGTAAAACAGCACGCCGGGCAGAAAGCCCGCTTCAGCGGCGCCGAGCAAAAACCGCAGCACGTAAAACTGCGTCGGCGTGCTGACAAACAGCGTGCAGGACGACAGCAACCCCCAAGTGATCATGATCCGCGCGATCCAGATCTTCGCGCCGACCTTTTCCAGCACCAGGTTGCTCGGCACTTCGAAGAGGATATAGCCGACGAAAAACAGCCCGGCGCCCAGCCCGAACGCGGTCTCGCTGAAGTGCAGCTGGTCGAGCATCTGCAGCTTGGCGAAGCCGATGTTGATCCGGTCCAGGTAAGCGGCCAGGTAGCAGAAACACAGGAAGGGGATGAGCTTCCAGGTGATCTTGGTGTACAGCGCTTTGATCGGGTCCGCGGCTAAGTTCGCGGAGGTGTCTACATTCGCAGAGGGCATGGGTGTCTCCTGGCGGTTCTTCGACCGGTGAGCGCGGCGGCTGATTTTGCCTGCGTTAGCGGTGTTGTCATATGGGGGAAGAAGCGGCAAGCGGTAAGCCTCAAGCTGCAAGAGGGAACCGCGTGCTCTTCACTTGCGGCTTACCGCTTGTAGCTTGCAGCTCATCGCTTACCGGTTGCCGCTCGCATGTGCGTCATAGCCTCCTGCTTACCAACCACATCCCCGTACTTGCTGTCGATGTCGAACAGGTTCGCTTCATGGGGATCGGGGTGTCGGTCGCCCACGCATTCGCGCACCACGATGGTCCGGAAACCGTGCTGCACAGCATCCACCGCGGTCGCCCGGATGCAGCCGCTGGTGGAGCAGCCGGCCAGCACGACGGTGTCGATCCCTTGGGCGTGCAGCATTGATGCCAGCGACGTGCCGAAGAACGAACTGGCGTACTGCTTGCTGATGACGACCTCTTCGGGCAATGGCTGCACGGCCTCGCAGAACGCAGCCAGGGGATTGCCTTCGACCATGTCCTTCATCACCGGCGCTTTTCTCACCCACATGCCGCCGTCCGCGAAATGCGTGGGGTGGTAGCGGATGTTGGTGTGCACCACTGCGATGCCATGTTCCCGTGCGCAGGCCAGCAGCTCGACGCTTTCGGCCACGGCGCTGACCACACCCGGCGCATACAACGGCGCACCGAGTTGGGTGTAGCCCTGCATGAAATCGATCATGAGGAGGGCCGGTTTCGCACCAAAACCGATGCGATTGCCCCAGACGCCCTGATAGTTGGCGTCCGCGCTTTGTGGGTCGGTCATTGCGTTCTCCTCGGTCAATAGGGTTGAAGTCGATTTGGTGTCGCGCTAGATAAATTTCCTGAACGGCCCCCGGGCCTGAGCACGGAGATTCTTGTCAACGCAGGACACCTGTAGGAGCGCGCTTGCCCGCGAAACGCGCCGGGTCAATTGGCGGTGATGTGTCTGTAGCATCCCTTCGCGGGCAAGCGCGCTCCTACAGGTGCAGCGCCGGACATAAATCCGGTTCAGGCCTGTTCGGTGATCTGCCTCAAGCCAGCGGCGTACCGAGAAAGTCACCGAACGCGGCGAAGAAGCCCGGCAGGTTGTCCCACGGAATCATGTGCCCGGCGTTTTCCACCCGTGCGATCAGGATGTTCGGTTGTAGCTGTCGGATCTCGGCTTCGTCTTTCGCCTGAATCACACCCCCGCGGCCAGCGACGATGAGCAGGGCAGGGACAGGCAGATTCGGCAGGTCCTGATGCAAATCCACGTCATGGAAATCATTGAAGGCGCGGACGATGGCGGGCTCGTAGCAGGTGTGCAGCCACTCGGCGCGCAGTTGCAGTTGCTCCTCGGTCCAGGTCGGGCAGAACGCGCGCATGTCTTCCGCGCTCATGCCCAGTTGTGCCTGGCGGATCGAATCGACGTACCACGGCAGCTTCGCCGGGTATTCACGACGCCCCGGACCGGACACCGGCGGATCGATCAGCACCAGGCTTTTCAGGCCCTGGGGACAACGGACCGAAGCCCGTACCGCGAAACGCGCGCCCATCGAGTGACCAGCCAGGTGATAACTGTCGATGCCCATGGCGGCCGCAAAGGCACCGATGTCATCGGCGCAGGTGTCGACGCTGTAATCCAGATCCGGCCCCGTGGAAGAAAGCCCGCGACCACGGGCATCCAGCACGTAGGTGTCGAAGTACTGGCCCAGGCGTTCAGCGACGAAACCCCAGGTGATAGCCGGGCTGGTGATGCCCGGAATCAGGATCAATGCCGGTTTGCCGGCGTGTGCATCACCGCCGTAGCGCAGGTAATGCTGTCGGATGCCGTTGGCCTGGACGTTGCCGCCATGAATGAATGTGCTCACGCCGCCACCCCCGATTTCAGCTCCTGGCCGTAGAGGTCGTAACCGTAGACCCAGGCCGGATCTTCCTGGGTGCGCAGCCAGGTGTTGGCGTTGGAAACGGCTTGTACGCGAGACGCGCGTTCCTTGCGATTGGCTTCGTACAGCTGGAACGCGGTGCGGTAGTCGGTGAGGCCGGTTTCCTGAAGGCAGCGGGTGAGCATCGCGGCGTCTTCAATGGCCATGCCGGCGCCCTGGGCCATGTGCGGCTTCATCGGGTGGCAGGCGTCGCCCAGCAAAACAAGGCGGCCGCGACTCCACAAGGGCAGCGGGTTACGGTTGAGCAGCGGCCACTTGGTCACGCTGTCGGTGGACTCGATCAGGGCCTGCACGGTGGGGTGATAACCGGCGAAGGCTTCGTACATTTCGTCCCGGCTGCTGTCGACCCAACTGCCCTCGAAATCCCACGCCGCATGGGGCACGCCGGTGACGTAGTAGTACTCATCACGCTTGCCGGTGGTGTGATAAACCATCATGTGACGGTCCTCGCTCCACCATTTCACGCAGTTCTCGAAATTCAGGTTGTACTTGGTCAGCACCTCGCTGGGAATTAGCGCGCGGTGGGCGACCCAGCCGCTGTACAGCGGTTTTTCATGGCCCAGCAGCTCTTCGCGAATCTTCGAGTTGATGCCGTCGGCGCCGATCACGATGTCCGCATCGGCGTGGGTGCCGTCGGCAAAGTTCAGACGCACGCCGTTGTCGCGCTCTTCAAGGGTGGTCAGGCATTTGCTGAAGTGCACGCTGCCGGGCGCCAGTGTCGACATTTGCAGCGCGTGCAAATCGCCGCGGTGCACGGTGATGTACGCAGCGCCGTACTCCTTGAGTGAGAACTCGCCCAGGGCGATGCGCGACATGTAATCGCCGGTCGCACCGTCGCGGCTGAACCAGAAATCCGGGTGCGAGCCCATGTCGCTGAGCTGCTGCTCGATGCCCATGCGGCGGAAGATTTTCATGATGTTCGGGCCCATGTGGATCCCGGCACCGATGCGTGAAAACGCGGGGGCCTGCTCGTAGATGTCGACGTGGAAACCGGCTTTCTGCAACAGCGTCGCAGCCGCAGCGCCCCCCAGACCGGATCCGACGATGGCGATTTTTTGCGTGGTTGGCATGGCGCGCATTCCTTCGTGTTCATGAGCTCTGGATGACAGGCTTTCTGGATGTCGGCGAGGCGAGAGTGATCTGTCGCGTCGCTGAGTTTTTAAAGTGTATACGCTGATATTTTTAAAAGTGAACCGATATTTCCAGAAACGTCATGCGACGTCGTAATCAGGCATGTCACCCTCTGTAACCCTTATATGCAGGGATATGTGTGGTCGCGTAACACTGTGGCGTGCCTATTGCAGCGGCGTCCGGATTGATGTCTTATCGCTTTAAATAAGTGTGTACGCTTTAAAAATGCACCGGTCTGATGCGCGATGCCTTGCAATGGTGCATCCGGCCGGTCATCCCCCGAGAGGAGAAAAGAGATGCCGGTTAGCGATTGCGAATTGACCCAGATGTTCGAGCACGTGCTGAAACTGTCGAAAGTGGACGCGACCCAGAGCGTGGCAGTGCTCAAGAGCCACTACTCCGATGCGCGCACGGTGCGCGCGGCCATGGATGCTGCCCAACGGCTGGGCGCCAAGGTCTACGCGGTGGAGCTGCCCTCGTTCAATCATCCCAAAGCCATGGGCAACGACATGACCGCCTACTGCGGCGACACTGCGCTGACCGGCAACATTGCGGCGCAACGTGCCCTTGAGGCGGCGGACCTGATCGTCGACACGATGATGCTGCTGCACTCGCCGGAGCAGGAGCAGATCCTCAAGACCGGGACGCGGATCCTGCTGGCGGTCGAGCCCCCGGAAGTGCTGGCGCGGATGCTGCCGACGGTGGCGGACAAGGAGCGTGTGCTGGCCGCCGAAGGGGTACTGAAGGCGGCGCGCTCGATTCAGGTGAAGTCCCGCGCCGGCAGCGATTTTCGTGCGCAACTGGGGCAATACCCTTCGGTTACCGAATACGGTTTCGCCGACGAGCCGGGCCGCTGGGACCACTGGCCCAGCGGGTTCCTGTTTTCCTGGCCCAACGAAGAGACCGCCGAGGGCACGCTGGTCATTGATGTCGGCGACATCGTGCTGCCGTTCAAAACCTATTCCCGCGAGCAGATCACCCTGGAGATCGACAAGGGTTTTATCACCGGGATTCACGGTGGATTCGAAGCCGAGTACCTGCGCGAGTACCTGAAATACTTCAACGACCCGGAGGTCTACGGCATTTCCCACATCGGCTGGGGCCTGCAACCCCGCGCCCAATGGACGGCCATGGGCCTGCACGACAAGAACGACGGCATGTGCATGGACGCCCGGGCGTTCTATGGCAACTTCCTGTTTTCCACGGGGCCGAACACCGAAGTCGGCGGCACCCGCAAGACCCCGTGCCACCTGGATATCCCGTTGCGTCGTTGCGATATTTATCTGGATGACCAGGCCGTGGTGCTGGCAGGCGAAGTGGTGGCGCCCGAGGCTTCAAAGGCCTGAGGCAGATATACATCCCACCGCGGACCTGTAGGAGCGTGGCTTGGCCCGCGATCGGCTGCGCAGCAGCCGTAAACCCGACAATCGCGCTCTTACTGACGCACCGCGTTGGCAATATCACTGCCGCTGCGCGCCAGATCGCGGGACAAGCCACGCTCCTACAGTCAATATCGCCTTATCCCTACGCGCATCTCTGGCGCGATAAAACGCGCTCGTTCCGAAGATTCCCCTCAACCCCCGCAAACGTTACTGTAGCCACCACTTCCCAGATCCTGCCGAACGAGCCATCCGTGTCCACTGACCACCCGTCCAACAACAATTCGTCCTACACCTTTTCCGAGCAAGTCGGCCATCTGCTGCGCAAGGCCTACCAGCGGCATCTGGCGATCTTCCAGCAGAATGTCGGCGATTCGCAGCTCACGGCGGTGCAGTTCGTGACCTTGTGCGCGTTACGCGATCACGGTCCCAGCTCCCAGACTGAACTGGTCAAGGCCACGGCCGTGGATCAGGCCACCATTCGCGGTATCGTCGATCGCCTGAAAGCCCGGGACCTGATCAGCCTTGAGCCGGACCCGCAGGATCGCCGCAAAGTCATCTGCAGCCTGACCGACAGCGGCCTGCAACTGGTGCAGGAAACCGTGCCCCGCGCCGCGCAGATCAGTGAGCTGACCCTGAGCAAACTCAACCCCGCCGAACGCGTGGCTGTCCTGTTTCTGCTGCGCAAACTGATCGACGAGGGCGAAGACTAAAGCCGCCTGACCCACCCCCAAACTCCAACGTCCTACAGCCTTTTCTCCGCTGGCATGCTTCCTGCTCTCTTTTCATGAAGTAATCACTTCATCAAATGCAAGCTACAGCGGGTAACACATGAAGGCTGACACGAGCGAGCTGCAGCGGGCGGCGGAGAAGACCGTGACTTTGAACGTCAACGGTCAGGCCACGAGCGTCACGGCAATGCCTGACACGCCGCTGTTACTGATCCTGCGCAACGACCTGCACCTCAATGGCCCCAAATACGGCTGCGGCCTGGGCGAGTGCGGCGCCTGCACGGTAATCATCGACGGCGTCGCCGCACGTTCCTGCGTGTTTCCGCTGGCCGGCGCCCAAGGGCGTGAGATCACCACGCTGGAAGGCATCGGCTCGCGGAATCGCCCGCATCCGGTGCAACAAGCCTTCATCGACGAACAGGCCGCGCAATGCGGCTACTGCATGAACGGCATGATCATGACCGCCAAGGCTTTGCTCGATCGCAACCCGCACCCCACCGAAACGCAGATTCGCAACGAACTGTCGGCCAACCTGTGCCGCTGCGGCACGCACCTGGAAATCCTGAGTGCGGTCATGCGTGCCGCGCGTCATCAGCCCAGCCCGGATCCCGTCCAATGACCCAGACTTTGCCCACACGCGATGAACTGCTCGCCCAACATGGCGTGCTGCTGATCGTCGACGACATCCTGCCGCCGTCCGGACCGGTCGCCAAGGGCGGCACCCCTACCGTCAGGCCCATGGAATTGGGGCTGTTCATTGCCATTGATCAGGACAGTCGCGTCTATGCCTTCAACGGCCATGTGGACCTGGGCACCGGCATCCGCACCTCGCTGACGCAGATCGTCGCCGAAGAACTGGACCTGCAGATGGATCAGGTGACGATGATTCTGGGCGACACCGAGCGTGCGCCGAATCAGGGCGCGACCATCGCCAGCGCCACCTTGCAGATTTCCGCCATTCCGCTGCGCAACGCGGCGGCCGAGGCGCGGCGTTACCTGCTGCAACAAGCCGCGCAGCAGTGGTCGGTCGATGTGGATTCGTTAGTCATCGACAGCGGCGTGATCAAGGCACAGGACGGTCGCGAACTGACCTTTGGCCAACTGCTGGTCGATCAGCGCGTTGAGTTGCGCATCTCCGGCAGCGCGCCACTCAAGCGGCTGGAGGACTACAAACTGGTGGGGCAGGGCGCCGCCCGCGTGGACATTCCGGGCAAGGCCACTGGCGAATTGACCTACGTGCACGACATGCGTTTGCCGGACATGCTCCACGGCCGCGTCGTACGTCCGCCCTACGCCGGTTATGACACGGGCGACTTCGTTGGCACCAGCCTCTTGGACGTGGACGAATCCTCCATCGCCCACATTCCCGGCATCGTCCGCGTGGTGGTGATTCGCGATTTCGTCGGCATCGTCGCGATGCGCGAAGAGCAGGCGGCCAAGGCGGCGCGGGAACTCAAGGTCACCTGGAAGCCCTGGCAGCATCAGTTGCCGGACATGACCAACATTGAGCAGGCGATTCGCGACAACCCGAGCATTCAGCGTGTGGTGCTGGATCAGGGCAATGTCGAAGAAGCGTTGGCCCGGGCCAGCGAGCGGATGACGCGAACCTATCTGTGGCCCTACCAGATTCACGGCTCCATCGGACCTTCGTGCGGGCTGGCGGACTACAGCGAAGAAGGCATTCGGGTCTGGTCCGGCACGCAGAACCCCCACATGCTGCGCGCCGATCTGGCCTGGCTGCTGGAATACCCCGAAGAGCGCATCGACATCATCCGCATGGAAGCGGCCGGCTGTTACGGGCGCAATTGCGCTGATGACGTCTGCGCCGACGCGGTGTTGCTGTCCCGCGCCGTGGGCCGGCCGGTGCGCGTGCAACTGACCCGCGAGCAGGAACATGCCTGGGAACCGAAAGGCACCGCGCAATTGATGGAAGTCGACGGCGGACTGAACGCCGATGGCGGCATCGCCGGCTATGACTTCAGCACCCGCTACCCGTCGAACAACTCGCCGACCCTGGCCTTGCTACTGACCGGGCGCGTGGAACCGGTGGCGACGATGTTCGAAATGGGCGATCGCACCTCGATCCCGCCCTACGACATCGAACACATGCGCGTCACCATTCACGACATGGCGCCGATTGTACGGGCGTCGTGGATGCGCGGTGTGTCGGCACTTCCCAATACCTTTGCTCACGAGTCCTACATCGACGAGTTGGCGTTCGCCGCCGGCGTCGACCCTATCGAGTATCGGCTTCGTTACCTGCACGACGAGCGCGCTGCCGAACTGGTTCGTGCGACTGCTGCTCGGGCTGACTGGGCGCCGCGCACCCAGCCGATGCAGATCCCGGAAGAAGACGGGGTACTGCGTGGGCGAGGCTTTGCCTACGCGCGCTACATCCACAGCAAGTTTCCCGGCTTCGGCGCGGCGTGGGCGGCGTGGGTCGCGGACGTGGCGATCGACAAGCACACCGGCGATGTGTCGGTGACCCGCGTGGTGATCGGCCACGACGCCGGCATGATGGTCAATCCCGCCGGCGTGCAGCATCAGATCCACGGCAACGTCATCCAGTCCGCCAGCCGCGTGCTCAAGGAACGGGTGACGTTCGAGGAGTCCACGGTGGCGAGCAAAGAGTGGGGCGGCTACCCGATTCTGACGTTCCCGGAGGTGCCGAAGGTCGACGTCCTGATGATGCCGCGTCAGGCCGAGCCGCCCATGGGCGCCGGGGAGTCGGCGTCGGTGCCGAGTGCGGCGGCCATTGCCAATGCCGTGTATGACGCGACCGGGATTCGCTTTCGCGAACTGCCGATCACGGCCGAGCGCATTCTTGCCGCGCTGAACAGCGCGGGCGCGGAGGCCAACAGCAGCCCGTCGCAATCGCCGAAAGCCAAACGTTCGAAATGGCTGTTCGGTTCGCTGTTCGCAGCCTTGGGGGCGGTATTGGGCATGGCCGCGACGGCGTTGCCCTGGCGTGGGGAAATCGCGCCGATCACGCCGCCTTCAGCAGACACCTGGTCATCGGCGACCCTGGAGCGCGGGCGTTTGCTGGCGGCCGTGGGCGACTGCGCGGTCTGTCACACCGCCCCGAATGGCGCCAGCAATGCCGGCGGGCTGGCGATGCAGACGCCGTTCGGTACGTTATATAGCAGCAACATCACGCCGGACCCGGAGACTGGCATCGGCAACTGGTCGTATCCGGCGTTCGAGCGGGCGATGCGTGACGGCATCAGTCGTGATGGCAAACACCTTTATCCGGCGTTTCCCTACACCGCCTTCAGAAATATCGAAGACGCCGACATGCAGGCGCTGTACGCGTACCTGATGTCGCAGACGCCGGTGAAGCAAGTGCAGCCGGCCAATGACATGCGCTTTCCGTTTAATGTGCGGCCGCTGATGGCCGGCTGGAATGCGTTGTACCTGCGCAAAGGCGAAGTACAGACCCAGCCGCAACAAAGCGCGCAATGGAACCGCGGCCAGTATCTGGTCAATGGATTGGGGCATTGCGCGGCCTGCCATTCACCCCGGGATCTGCTGGGGGCGGAGAAGGGCGGCACGTCGTTTCTGGCCGGCGGCACGGTGGACGGCTGGGAAGCGCCAGCGCTCAACAGCCTGTCGAAGGCGCCGACGCCATGGACCGAGGATCAGCTGTTCAATTATTTAAGCAGCGGGTATTCCGATGCTCACGGCGTCGCGGCAGGGCCGATGGGGCCGGTGGTCTCGGAGCTGGCGAAACTGCCGAAGAGCGATGTGCGGGCGATTGCGGTCTATCTGGCGGCGTTGAATGAGCCCGCGTCCGCCAGTGCTGAGATTCGTCCTGCGACGGCCGCGGCTTCCACATCTCAGCCCAGCGTTTCGCCCCAGTCATTGAGCAATGGCCAGCGAGTGTTCGAAGGTTCATGCCAGGGTTGCCATGCCGACGGTCTGGGGCCGAAGCTGTTTGGCGTGAGCCCGTCGCTGGCGACCAATACCAACGTCCACAGCGCGCTGCCGGACAACCTGATCAAAGTGATTCAACAGGGCATCGACAAGCCGGCGACGGCAGATCTGGGTTACATGCCGGGCTTCAAGGACAGCCTGTCCAACACCCAGATCAGCGACCTCGCCGCGTACCTGCGCAGCCGATTTGCCCCGAATGAACCGCAGTGGACGGGGTTGCCAGAGAAAGTGGCGCATCTAAGAGCCAACCCCGGCACCCATTGACGCCACAAAACGGTAGGAGCGCGCTTGCCCGCGAAAAATATCAGCGGCGATATCCACGTGCCTGACCCACCGCATTCGCCAGCAAGCCGGCTCCTACAGATACGAGTGCACCGAAGATTCCGGATG
>NZ_JBNNGV010000022.1:13726-91728 GCF_050268485.1 Pseudomonas sp. NPDC078416
GGTGGTCGAGATCGACTGTAGGAGCGCGCTTGCCCGCGAAAAATATCAGCGGCGATATCCATGCGCCTGACCCACCGCATTCGCCAGCAAGCCGGCTCCTACAGGATACGAGTACACCGAAGATTCCGGATGTGGTCGAGATCAACTGTAGGAGCGCGCTTGCCCGCGAAAAATATCAGCGGCGATATCCATGCGCCTGACCCACCGCATTCGCCAGCAAGCCGGCTCCCACAGGATACGTGTTCACCGAAGATTCCGGATGTGGTCGAGATCGACTGTAGGAGCGCGCTTGCCCGCGAAAAATATCAGCGGCGATATCCATGCGCCTGACCCACCGCATTCGCCAGCAAGCCGGCCCATACAGGCCATGCGTACGGCGGAGGTTTGAGGTGCTCCCAAGATCGATTTCACACACGCCGCAGGCCTCAGGTATTGCCGGGATTTACCTGTAGGAGCCGGCTTGCTGGCGAACCGGTTGTCCCGGTCAACATTGTCATCGCTGACCCACCGCATTCGCGGGCAGGCGCGCTCCTGCAGGTGCTTTATCGATCAGGCTACTGCGGCAATACCATGACCCCACGCATCACCAGATCCTGAATAAACGCCAACCAATCCGTGCGCTCCCCCTCGGCGGCCATGTCCTGACCCAGGAACGAGCTGAGGGTGTGCAGGTTGGAGTTATAGAAGTAGCACAGCGACGCGATCATCAAATACACGTGCTTGATGTCCAGATCCTGCCGAAACAAACCCTGGGCCTGACCGGCATCGATGATCGGTCTGAGCACGCCGACGGCTTCGCCTGACAGCCGTCGAAGCTCCCCGGACTGACGCGCGTGCCTGCCCTTGTGCAGGTTTTCGATGCTGAGGATGGCGACGAATTCCGGATGGCTGACGTAATAGTCCCAGACGAACGCCACCAGTTGGCGCAGCGTCTGCACCGGCGTCGACGGGTCCAGTGACAGCAGGCTTTCGGCGCGGTTGAACTGCTCGTAGGTGTGCTCAAGCACTTTGACGAACAGCTTCTCCTTGCTGCCGAAATAGTAATAAATCATCCGGTCGTTGGATTCGGCTTCGGCGGAGATCTTCTCGATACGCCCGCCGGAATAACCATCGCGGGTAAACACCGTGATCGCCGCCTGAAGAATGCGCGCGCGGGTCTGATCCGCCTGTTGCGCACGAACGCCAGTGCTTTTGCCCATGGTCGTCAGAGAATCCGGTAGAGCAGGCGCTCGACGCGGACCCGGCTGACCCGGCGCAGAAAGGTACGCACGCCAACCGGGTATTCGCTCAGGGTGTCGAGCTCGTCGAACTTGCCGACCCGATGGGTATTGCGCATCAGCAGCGCGATTTCTTCCGCGCGGGGCTTCAGCCATTCGCCCTTGGGGTCATCGATCAGCACGGCGTTTTCCAGGTCCAGCTGAAAGGCCCGCGGGTTCAGGTTGTTGCCGGTCAGCAGGGTGTAGCGGTCGTCCGACCACAGGCCCTTGAGGTGGTAGGTGTTGTCGCCGTCTTTCCACAGATGAATATTCAACTGGTGCTTGGCGATCGCCGTCTGATGTTTCTGCATGAAGCGACGCAGGCTGATCTCGTACAGATACGGCAGCGCGGAGATCACCTTGAACGGCTCCTCCGGCGAAATGAAAAAGTCGTTGGCGGTCTTGTCGCCGATGATGATGTCGACCTTCACGCCCCGCTTCAGCGCGCGATTGATCTCGCGTTTCACCACCAGCGGCATGTTGAAGTACGGCGTGCACAGCGTCAGTTGCTCATCGGTCGCGGCAATCAGATCGCAGAGGGTTTTGCTCAGCGGGTTCTTGTTGCCGATACCCAGCAGCGGAATAACGCGCAGCTCGCCGTTGTCACGGACGCCATCGTTGACGTCGTAGCTGGCGCGCTTGAGGTGCTGGCGGAACTGACGAATCTCCCCGCGCAGGCTGCGAGAGCTGGGCGGCGAGGGCAGGTCGAGGCGATGCACGGCGTCGGACGGCAGAATGTCCTGCTGCACCAGACGCTGGAACGAGTCGGCCAGGCCTTTGCTGTCGATCAGGTGATAGCGATCGAGCCGGTATTTGCCAAGCTTGTGCAGATAAACGTTATTGATGCTGGCGCCGCTGTAGATCACGCAGTCGTCGATGACGCAGCCCTTGAGGTGCAACACGCCGAACAGCTCGCGGGTTTGCACCGGCACGCCGTACACCGGCACTTCCTGATCGTGTTCCAGGTTCTGCGCCTGATACCACGCCGAGTTCCCGGCTTGCTTGCCCGCGCCGATCAGGCCGCGTTGCGCACGGAACCAGTCAACCAGCACCACAACGTCCAGCTCCGGGCGCGCAGCCTTGGCGGCATACAACGCATCGAGCACTTCCTGGCCGGCTTCATCCTGCTGCAGGTACAGGGCGACGATGTAAATCCGCCGGGTGGCGGCGGCAATCTTCGCCAGCAGTGTCTGCCGGTAATCGGCTGCACTCGGCAGAATCGTGATCGCCGTGCCGGAGGATTCAAAACCGCGCAGCGCTGCAAGGGTAGAACGTCGGAAGGGAGCCCGCATAAGCCTCTCGATGGGTCGGATCAACAGCGCACGAGCTTACACCAGAGTGCGCCCTCTGGTGGTTTTGGCAGCGTTATCCGTGAGTTGTTCAGCGGATTATCAGCGACGGCTCACGGCTTGAGCTCAGACCTTGAGCTCACACCTTCAGAATCAGCTTGCCGCTGTTCTCGCCCTTGAACAGCATCTGCAGGGTTTCGGGAAAGGTCTCCAGGCCCTCGACGATGTGCTCTTTGCTTTTCAGCTTGCCCTGGGCCAGCCAGCCGGCCATTTCCATCCCGGCCTTGGCGAAGTGTTCCGCATGGTCCATCACCACGAAACCTTCCATGCGCGCGCGGTTGACCAGCAGCGACAGGTAATTGGCCGGGCCTTTGACGGCTTCCTTATTGTTGTACTGACTGATGGCGCCGCAGATCACTACCCGCGCCTTCAACGCCAGACGTGTCAAGACCGCATCGAGGATGTCGCCGCCGACGTTATCGAAATACACGTCCACGCCTTTGGGGCATTCGCGTTTCAGCGCCGCATGAATGTCCTCGTTCTTGTAATCAATGGCGCCGTCGAAGCCGAACTCATCGATCAGGGTCTGGCATTTTTCCTTGCCGCCGGCGATGCCGATGACCCGGCAGCCTTTGATTTTGGCGATCTGCCCGGCAATGCTGCCCACTGCACCGGCCGCGCCGGAAATCACCACGGTGTCACCGGCCTTGGGCTGGCCAACTTCGAGGAGGGCGAAATACGCCGACATGCCGGTCATGCCCAGCGCGGCCAGGTACACCGGTAACGGCACGAGTTTGGGGTCGACCTTGTTGAAGCCCTTGGGCTCACCGACGAAATAATCCTGCACCCCAAGTACGCCCTGAACGTAATCGCCCACCGCGAATTTCGGGTGTTGCGACTCGATCACCTTGCCCGCACCCAGCGCACGCATGACCGCGCCCAGCTCGACCGGCGCGATGTAAGACTTGCCTTCATTCATCCAGCCGCGCATGGCCGGGTCCAGTGACAGGTATTCGCTTTTCACCATGATCTGCCCCGGCGCGAGCTCGGCAACGGGCACGGTCTGGAAGGTGAAATCTTCGCGGCTGGCGGCACCCACGGGGCGGCGCGCAAGGAGGAATTGGCGGTTGTTCAAGGCAGTCATGGCAGGCTCTCGATTATCGGCGAAGCGGCAGTGATAGACCGGAACGGTCCGGACAGCAAGGATTGCCACTGCACCGAATGCCCGCCGATCCATGCGGATGATGGCGATATTCGCGGATCATCATTGGCACCAATGGCCCGGCAACCGGCCTTGTAATAGTGCTGACGCCGGTTGTGCAGCGACCGCTAAGCTGCGGACCATCACCGGCATTCGCCGCAACTCCATTAATACGTACAAAAAAGGACGATCCCATGAGCATGACGTTTTCCGGCCAGGTTGCGTTGGTCACCGGCGCCGCAGCGGGCATTGGCCGGGCGACCGCGCTGGCGTTCGCCGAACACGGCCTGAAAGTGCTGGTGGTGGATCTGGACAGTGCGGGCGGCGAGGGCACGGCTGAGCTGATTCGGCAGGCGGGCGGGGAAGCGCTGTTTCTGCCGTGTGACGTAACAAAGGACGCCCAGGTGCAGCAGATGATGGCCCAGGCCGTGGACGCTTACGGCCGTGTGGATTACGCCTTCAACAACGCCGGCATCGAAATCGAAAAGGGCCGCCTCGCCGAAGGCAGCGAAGCCGAGTTCGACGCGATCATGGGCGTCAACGTCAAGGGCGTCTGGCTGTGCATGAAATACCAGTTGCCGCTGATGCTGGCCCAGGGTGGCGGGGCGATCGTCAACACCGCGTCGGTCGCCGGGCTGGGCGCGGCGCCGAAGATGAGCATCTACAGCGCGTCCAAGCACGCGGTGATCGGCCTGACTAAATCGGCGGCCATCGAGTACGCCAAAAAGCACATTCGCGTAAACGCCGTGTGCCCGGCGGTGATCGACACCGACATGTTCCGCCGCGCCCACGAAGCCGACCCGCGCAAGGCCGAGTTCGCCGCCACCATGCACCCGGTCGGCCGCATCGGCAAAGTCGAAGAAATCGCCGCCGCCGTGCTCTACCTGTGCAGCGACGGCGCCGCGTTCACCACCGGGCATTCACTGGCGGTAGACGGGGGCGTGACGGCGTTCTGATTCGTCTGATCATTCACCACACGGTTGACTGACACACCCTCACTCCGTAGGAGCCGGCTTGCTGGCGAACCCAGTCTACTGGGCAAAATATCCTTTGCTGACCCACCGCATTCGCCAGCAAGCCGGCTCCTACAAAATTCATGTACACCGAAGATTCCGGATGGTGTCGAGATCAATTGTAGAAGCGCGCTTGCCCGCGAGAAATATCAGCTGCGACATCCGCATGCCTGAACCACCGCATTCGCCAGCAAGCCGGCTCCCACAGAATACGTGTACACGGAAGATTCCGGATGGTGTCGAGATCAACTGTAGGAGCGCGCTTGCCCGCGAAAAATATCAGCCGCGACATCCGCATGCCTGAACCACCGCATTCGCCAGCAAGCCGGCTCCTAAAAATTCATGTACACCGAAGATTCCGGATGGTGTCGAGATCAATTGTAGGAGCGCGCTTGCCCGCGAAAAATATCAGCTGCGACATCCACGTGGCTGACTTACCGCATTCGCCAGCAAGCCGGCTCCTACAAATTCATGTACATCGAAGATTCCGGATGGTGTCGAGATCAACTGTAGGAGCGCGCTTGCCCGCGAAAAATATCAGCCGCGACATCCGCATGCCTGAACCACCGCATTCGCCAGCAAGCCGGCTCCTAAAAATTCATGTACACCGAAGATTCCGGATGGTGTCGAGATCAACTGTAGGAGCGCGCTTGCCCGCGAAAAATATCAGCCGCGACATCCGCATGCCTGAACCACAGCATTCGCCAGCAAGCCGGCTCCTACAAATTCATGCACACCGAAGATTCCGGATGGTGTCGAGATCAATTGTAGGAGCGCGCTTGCCCGCGAAAAATATCAGTTGCGACATCCAGCCGCCTGACCCCCCGCATTCGCCAGCAAGCCGGCTCCTTCAGAGTGGACATCTGCCCACCATCATCCTTCGCCCCGATTCGCTCCACTGTTCCCCCGATGATGTGACCGGCACTTCCCTGCAGGGTATTCAGCTAAGCTCCACGGGCTGTCCACCCTCAGGGAACATTGATGGATCATTTGTGGTTCGCCTATCCGTTGATCAGCGCTGCCGTGCTGCTGGTCATCGACCTCACACTCTGGCAATGGCTGCACCCGCGCTGGTTGCGGCGCAAGCTGGCGTGCCGACTGGTGCTGTTCGTGCTGTTCAGCATGGCGCTGCTGGATGGCGGGCTGAGTCCGCTGTACCCGGTGCCCGCCGACTGGTCCGTTCCCCGGCATGTGCTGGGCACTATTCTGACCATCGCCTGGTGGCTGTTCGGCGCGCGGACCCTGACCGTGCTCGCCACCGTAGTCATGGAGCCGCGAATTGGCGGCAAGGGCCATCTGCTGCAAGACGTCATGGGCGCGATCATCTTCCTCGTCGCATCAGTCGCGGCGGCCGGCTACGTGCTCGACCTGCCGGTCAAAGGCCTGCTGGCCACCTCCGGCGCGGTGGCGATCATCTTTGGCCTCGCCGTGCAGAGCACGCTGGGTGACGTGTTCTCCGGCATCGTCCTCAACGCGACCAAACCGTTCCGGGTGGACGACTGGATTCGCGTCGACGACATCGAAGGCAAAGTCATCGAAATCGACTGGCGCTCCACCCACCTGCTGACCTCCGAAGGCAGCATGGCGGTGATCCCCAACGCCATGGCCGCCAAGACCCGCATCGTCAACTTCAGCCGCCCGGATCATTTCCATTCGGTCACCCTGTCCATCGAACTGTCGACCCGCCTGCGGCCCAGCCTGGTGCTGGATTCCCTGGAGAAAGCGCTGCTCGGCTGCCGCGAATTACTGGCCCAGCCCGCGCCATCGGCGGTCGTGGTCAAATCCGGCCTGCGCATCGTCGAATACGAAGTCACCGGCTACGTGAAATCCCGGGACCGACGTTCAGCGGTGCGTAATCAGCTGTTCGACCTGATCTACCGCCAACTGGCGTCCACCGAGCCCCGCCAGGACCAGCAACGCCCAGCCACCCGCCAGTCTGCCGTGCTCAACACCGTCAATGCGCTGCGCATGCTCAGCGACGCCGACCGCGCGCAACTGGAACAGCACATGCGCTTGGGCGCCTATCCGGCGAAAGACATCGTGCTGGCCGAGGGCGTGGTGCCTGATGCGCTGTTCATTATCGAGTCCGGTGTGGTGTCGGCGTCGCTGCAACGGCCGGATGGCTGGCTGGAAGTCGGGCGCATGGGGCCGGGCGAGCTGCTGGGTGAGACGGGTTTCCTCGACGCGACGCCGACGGTGGCGCGTTTTTGCGCGTACACCGACTGCATGATTTACCGGATCGACAAGGCCGACCTGGAGCCGTGGTTGGCGGAGCATCCGGAATTGATAGGGGCGCTGGCGGGGTTGGCGAAGTTTCGGGCGAAGGCGAGGGCGGCGATGCTGGAGGCTAAGCCGGTGGTGGCTGATGCCAATGGTTTTCTGGGTTGGTTGCGCAAGAATGTGAGGCGGTTTGAGGTCACGCGCGGCCCGGGGCCAGATGACAAGAAGCGCTGACAACGACAGCAGGTTGTTGAGAAGTAAAACTCTCGCGGGCAACCGACGCTTTGCCGAGGCGTACCTCAGATGCTGCTGAATGCTTGATCTGAGCTATGCCTTGGGCGCTTGGGTCTATCTGCTGGCTGACCTGAATTCGAATCATCGAAAGCCACTTGATCCCAAGGGAATGATGATGCTAATCCGCTGGGAGGTTTGACTTAGAAGTCTATGGTGCCTGAGAGTTTGACCAGACGTGGGTCGCCTTGGCTGAGATAACCACCGTTGGCTGAGGCCCAGTAGTTCTTGTCGGTGATGTTCTCCACATTGACGCGCAACGTCAGGTCCCTTTGATCGACTTTAAGTTTGTAGCGCGCCCCGGCATCGAACCGATTCCAGGTTGGAAGGCTCAGGTTATTGGCCTGGTCCGCATACTGGCCTCCAGTACGTAGCATACGGGCGCTGAGGGCAGCTCCCTCCAGGCCAGGAACGTCCCAGTCGACGCTCGCATTTAACTGGAAGGTGGGCACCCCAATGGCGTGGTTGCCATCAGTGAGCCCGCCCGCAGTCTTCTTCAGCTCCGAGGTCATGCGCGTGCCGCCTGCCATCAGGCGAAGGCCTTCGATGGGCTCACCAAACACGCTCAGCTCAACGCCCTTGTTTACCTGCTCGCCGTCGCGAATGTAGAGGCGCTCGGTCGCATCGACATAGCCATCGCTGGGCTTCTCGATTCGGAACACGCCAAGATTTGCGCCGAACGATTGCATGTCCAGCTTGATACCCGCTTCCAGTTGCTTGGTACGGCCAGGCGGGAAGGCCTCCCCAAGGTTGGTGACGTTGGTACCGGACGCGACCGGCCCTTTGGCAAGGCCTTCAATGCGGTTTGCATACAGGGAAACGGTATCAGTCGGTTTATAGACGATGCCATACACCGGAGTGGTGATGGATTCGTCGTAAAGCGAAGTACGGCTGCCGTCATTGGCCGGATTAGCCACGCCGTTGGAGGTGGTGCCATCGTACGAGTAGTTCTCTACGCGCAGTTGCTGACGGCGTACGCCATATGTCAGCAGCAAACTGTCGTCGAACAAGCCAACGGTGTCGGAAACGGCCAGGCTTCGGTTGCGGGTTTTGCCGGTGACACCCGGATCGCCCATATCGCCGCCGGTGAGGGAAACCGCCGTTGGCTTGGGCAGATCAGGTGTGGTGTAGATATTGGTATTCCCGGTGACCGAGCGGTAGAAGGTGTAGGCGTTCTCTTGCTGGGTCCAGAGGGTGGAGGCGCCGATCGCGATCTGATGACTCACCGGCCCGGTTTGAACATGACCGTTAAGCCCCGCTGCAAAGCTGGTGTTGTCCTCATTGTGCGGGATCTCAGAGCCGCCGACAGTTGCAACGCCGTTATTACCTACGAGGGTTGGCGTGCCGTATACGCCAGTTTCACGAGTATGTTTGGCGCCCCCGGCAAGGTAGGCAGTCCAGTTTTCATTCAGGTCCCAGTCGCCACGCATCATGCCGAACGTGTCTTCGGTTTCGGAATTAGTCCAGTCCTGGCCGTAGTTGTGGCTCGCGTCCGGGGCGGTCGGGATTTTGGTCGTATTACCCAATTGCACGGTGTTGCGTAAACCGTTGATGCGCTGTTTCTGGTAGCCAAAGTCGGTAGAAACGCGAAAGGTGTCACCCCGATAATCGAGTCCCGCGACGAATAACTTGGTGCGCTGGTTTTCGTCATCGATCGCAGTGTCGCCTTCACGTTGGCTAAGGTTGACCCGCGCTCCGAATCGATTGCCCTCGCCGAAGCGTTGGCCAAGGTCCAGGTGCTCACCAACGCGGCCGTCAGAACTGATGTCTTGGGTGTAACGGCGAGTCGGCACGTCTTCAGCACGCTTGGGCTGCAAATTCACGCTGCCACCCAAGCCCGTACCGGTGGGGCTCACGCCGTTGATAAAAGCGTTGGGACCTTTGAATACTTCCACCCGCTCAATCGCGTCCGTGGAAAGAATTTGCCGAGGAAGGACGCCGTACAAGCCGCCGTAGGAGATATCGTCGCCTGCCAACGGCAAACCGCGGATCACGAATATCTGCGACTGGTTACCGAAGCCGTAAGACTGGCGCACCGACGGGTCGTTGAGGAGTACATCTCCCACATCTTCAGCCTGCTGATCCTCGATAAGCTGGGAGGTATAGCTGGTCAGGGTGAAAGGGACGTTCATGTTGTCCTGATTACCCAGAACACCCATCTGCCCGCCACGAGCGACCTGACCACCCGCATAAACCTCAGGCAGCCTATTGGAATTAGCCTTGACGGCATCCGCGTTTATGTCAGTAGCGCCGAGCTCAACCGCCGAGTCGGCAGCATTGGCCATGAAGCTCGCAGAGCAGCAAAGCGCAAGCAGGGTGGGGCGAAACGGATGCAAAAGGAACATTACGGGCTACCCAGCAAAGTGATCAGAACGGGTTGAAGCCTCCTTGGCAATGCGAAGTATTCGCAGGTGAGAATGATATCAGAGTGCTTTTGAGTTTGTTGCCACTGACGACAGATTTTTCACATCGTGTGAAACGCCCTGGCGATGTTGAATGCAGAGCGCTGCCATCAGCGGAGCCTGCTGTTCTTCCTGTTTTCACAATCCCGTGGAAAACTACGCGCGCTTTGCACCCATTTTTTGTCTGTTTAGTGGAGCCAGGGATGGAAATCATGAACAACCAGCAAGAAAACACCCTCGAACAATCACTCAGGCTGGCGGCGGATGAGCCGGCCCATCGACCGGACTTCTTCAAAACGCTGTTGGACTCCACCGTCTACGTGCTTGGCACTGCCGGGACTGGCAAGGGGCATGTCACGCTCGAAGCGGGCAGCAACATCAGCATCGCGAGTTGGCACAGGGCTGACGGCTCACCTGTCATCCCGTTTTTTTCTTCGTTAAAAACACTGCAAGGATCCATAGACAGCGAAGAGTCCTACGTAGAAATCCCGGCCAGATCGCTGTTTGAAATCACACTGGGCGCGCCTCTTTTCCTCAACCCGAAGTCTCCTTATGGGAAAGAGTTTTTGCCGGAGGAAGTGCGCCATCTGCTCTCTGACGGGATCGGCCAGCAGCCGGCGCAGCGCACGGTCGAAAAAGACACGAACGTGCTGCTCGGACAGCCGTCGCAATACCCGTCCAGCATGGTCAACTCGCTCACGCAGTTGCTCGCCAAACATCGCAATGTAAAACGTGCATTTCTCGCGTTGATGCATGACCCATCGGTGGATCAAAAGCCTCACCTGATCATTGGTATTGAAGCGGACGGAGATTTTGAACGGGTCATGCGCGAAGCCGGTAGCGTTGCCGGAGATACCGCGCCGGATGGCGAACCCGTTGACCTCTATCGCGTTCAGGAAGGAGGGGCAGGCCTTAGCGATTACTTCCTCAAGGAAACAACGCCTTTCTATGAAAGGAAGTCGGCAGGGTGGCTGCGGTCAGTGCTCGGTTTTGGCAAAGCGTGACGGGTTTCAAGCCCGCGCTAAGCGCAGTGCAGGCTTGCGAAATCTTGGTTGGGCTGTGCAGTTTTTTAATGGAGGAACAAGAATGGCTGAAATCAGCAAAGTGTCCGCCGAGTTGGTAGATCAGATCGAAGTGCTGAGCCGCCAGGGACTCGCCTTACTCGGCCTTACTCGGGATGATGCTCCGGCCGATGTGGTTGCGGCGATTACGGAGCGGGTGCGCGATTGCAAAGCGACTGGCACAACGCTGTCCGAAGAGGAAATGTACGCGCTTGGAGCGTTGCTAGGTAACCAGTACGTAGAAGGCCAAGGCTGGCACTGGGGCGATGTCGTTTGGGATTATGATGAGACCACTGCTGCTGTAGGAGTGCTCAACCACGACAACTCATTGTTTATCAATCCTATTGGCTGGGTGGCTCAGGTGATGGAGTCCGAGGGTGGTGTTGGCTTCATGCTCACCTACAACATGGTCAGCGTGCACCAGGTTCCGGTACGCGAGCCTGATAGCGCCACAGGCCTGTACTGACGCCTCACTCTAAAGAAGGGTGCCGACCTCAAATTGAACGCTGGTCTTCCCGAGTCGAACAGCCGCTACTTGCACTACCAATAGCAATGCACTTCAAGAGCCTCTACCAAGCCAGATAGCTCTCCACCCAATCAAGGAAGATCCATGGGCCAAGTCGACATTCAACTGATCACCCATCTTCCCGCGCAGATTCTGCCGCTAGAGGAGGAGGCGGTTAGGGAAGGCTTCCGGTTTCTTACCCGCCTGATCGACGAATGGAAGTCGGGAGCAAATCGCTTTAATGCCCCTGGCGAGTGTCTTCTGGCCGCTTATCTAAACCAGCAGCTAGTGGGCATCGGAGGCCTTTCAGTTGATCCCTACGCCGAAAAGAACATGGCGAGGTTGCGACGGGTCTATGTCAGCGCTTCATCAAGAGGGCATCACGTTGGAAGAACGCTGGTAACGGCGCTTGTTGCACATGCCGCGCTGTGCTTTCAGAACGTATGCCTGTTCACCGATACCGCCGCCGGCGACGCGTTTTATCTGAAGTGTGGCTTCATGCGAACAGATCATGAGCATGCCACGCACGTGATGTGCTTGAGCAACATCTGACTCTTTCGGGAATGTGTCAACGTAGGCATCTCACGTTGCGACATTAAGCTACCCGCGATGTCCGGCTGCGAGACCCTGATTCAGTTCAATTCCGTCTACACGTGTGTAGAACTGGGGCCCGTAGACAAGATTCATTTTTTTTCAGGTACGAACATTTCGGCTTCAGAAGACATTTGGGGGTCTTGGCACAGCTCTGTAAGCGCTTTCAGCGAATTCCCGAAAACCTGAAAGTAAATATTCTCCACCTCATTCATGTCATCAAGAAATATAGACATACCAATATCGTCGCCTACGTATCTTTTTATCCCTGAGTACAGCTCAATAAAGTTGAGCCTTAATGCCGAAATCAATTGTTCTACCACTTCCTTGGAAAGTCGCTTAGGGCTTTTAAACTCCCAACCATCCTCGCCTAAGGTTTTATTTGCCCCGATGGGAATCAAAAAAACCGCCGTGTATCTTTTTATCATCATGTCGACTCCTATCTCGCTTCATAGTCAAGCAAGGGCGTTACTGGTCCCGAACTGCGCAGCCTCCAAGACTTCGACTAAAAATCTGAAAAGCTGTACGCCTCAAGGGGCCCAAGCTGGGACAGAAAAACCAGATGCTCTACTGCTTTTACTTTTTTTAGATGTTCCAAGGCTACCGATCCACCTAGCATAAGTGCCGGGACGAACCCGTACATCTCATCGTGGCGAAGCGTGCCAAGTTTTTCCTGTGCGGGTTTAAAAAGTTGACCAAAGTCGTTGTGCTCAACCTCCTTAGATAATAGAAATCCCTGAACGCGTTTGTCAGACTGGTCTTTAGATAACACCGATGTCTGTGTTACGTAACGAGAGACGACACTTGAAATCTTTAGCGATGCCCCTGTTTCTTTCCCCCAGAAGTATAGATCGCCAAATGCACTTCGAGCGATCAGATAATAATTATCTAAATCCTTAAGCTTTGTTCCTTCGAGCCACGACGTAACCACGGGCTCAAATTCCTGCGGATTAACTAACCAAAAAATCCCTTCTCCAAATCCACACCACCCATGTTCGGCCCAATACTCCAATAAAAGGCCAGGCAGTTTGCCTTTATAGTGTTCGATGCTTGACCTGGGTACTTCTTGGCGATCAACTGGCTCGCCGAATTTTTGTATGAGTCTGGCAAACACTCCATCCATCGAACGTAATCCTCTCTGCATGGTTTATGAATCGAGTATAAAAATTTTCACCCAGCCGCGCTCTTCATTCAACGCAAGTCCAAGGCGCTCCCAGCTAACGCCGATCAAAACCTTTGTCTGACTCCGACTCAGTCTTGAAGCCAAAAATCAGACCAACCTCCAAAAGTTTTATTGCCGCCTTACCAGATAACTTGAAAGGAAGCACTTCAAGCATGGAAACGACGTTTTCATACGCCAGACCATACTCTCCCGACTCATTCACCCACTCAGATAATTGACCAATTTGCTCCTGATAAGATAAGGAATCGGGGGGGAAGAACGAAGCCGCCTCCGGCTGAGATCCGAGCTCTGCAAGGACGAAGCTGAGGTTGTTTTCAATGAGGTGGTAATCAGTTTTCATGGCTTAGGATTCTTTGCGGTGTTAGTTGAATACCCGGTCACGTCCCAATCTATCGCCGTATCGTAAGCCACTTTTACACCTACGCCCTTGTGACTCAAATAGGCTGTTTTATAGTCACGCATATTCACTACGCATAGCGCTCTTGAAGGTAATCATCAACGTACTCTGCTATAGGCTTAGCGGTCGCCAGCTCGAACAACTCACCGGTATTCCGGTCAATCAGAAATGGGCTATTTCCCGCTAGCTGATCAGACGAATCACCAGTACGTAAATACTCAGCTGACTGATAGCAAAAGAACCACCCCTCCGCGAACTCACCTTCGTACGTAATCTGCAAAGGTATCTCTGAATCCTCAAGATACTCTTTCGCCTTATTCAGAGCATATTCATAGTCGAACATCAATTGGTCCTCAACAACTGCAATGCCCGCCTGCCATTCCGCTTGATAAAACGCAGACCTAACGCCCTCGACGCGGCGGATATTCAGGCTGAGGGACGGGGCAGGCTCGCCCCAATGGTTTCTATACTGGGCACCACCTTGGCAGCCCATTTCTTGCCTTATCCGATCTTCGATCTGATGCCACGAGGGCACGATATGCACAAGAACACTCAACGTCTCCCTGACAATTCCCAGCTTGGGACGCCGCTCGCTTTTTATCATGGTTAAGCGAGTGCAAGAAATTTGGAAACTGAGTATTTCATGACCCAAGCGGGCACCCTGGGTCCCAACCTCCCGCGATGACGTAGGAAGCTTCTGAACATAAGCAATTGGATCTGCCACATCTGGATTTCCTGGATCGCTAAACCTTCGTGTCTGCCGCTGCACACGGGGGCTCGGGTCTGGCTGCAGGAACATCAGACCTGCCAGCAGCCCTTTGATGACGGCGGCCGGCGGTTTCACACTTTATCGTCCGACTCCCTCAAGCCGGGCTTTGCGGCGGAGTGTGGTAGACCGACTCGTCATCCGACGAACCCGATGTCGCAGTGCGATAGCTGGCGTCGTCATCCGAGGAATCATCCACCGGCACCGGGGTTTGGACCTGGAGCGGGGCAGGTGCCGCCGAAGATGCCGACCCAGGCCGCGCTGCCTCGCTGGAGGGTCCGGCGCTGATCGTGGGTTGCGCTTGTTCGCCCTTGAGGCTTGCCCGAACACTCCCTGCCGGAGACTTGATAGAGGAGAGTGCCGAGTTCTCCGCATTGGTGATCCGGTTGCCGGTGAGGCTGGTTCGCGGAAGAGAGGCCGTATCAGACGCCGCTCGTTGGGACCGTTGACTGGAAGGCCTGCTGACACGGGCTGGCTCTTCGCCGGGAGACTCACCCGGAGCGTCGGCAGTGTCTTCATGCACGGAGTGAGCGGTCTCGGTAGCGTCTGTCGTGGGCTCCGCCGTTTTCTTGCCTCGCGATCTCAAGTCGTCGACCAGCTTGTCTGCAACCGCGACGCTAGCGGCGTTGCCCCCGAACACAGCCGCGCCGCCCACTGTATTGACGGCGTTTTTCGCCAATGAACCCAGGGCAGGGTGCTGCTGGCTCAAGGCGTTGACCACAGCGCCTTTACCGGCTTCCAATCCGGCGAAACCACCGGTCAGCGTTGCGACATTGGCGGCGCCGGAAGGGGTGAAAGTGGCTTTCGCGGTTCTCGATATCGCCCCGAGCGGATCGCTTACCAGAGTGCGGCCGGCGTCGGCCAGACGTCCCCCTCCATTGGCGAGCGGTGTACGGATGGTTTTCGCGTCCCGCAATACCTTCAACGCGTCGATCCATTCGGTTTCCTGACTCAGATCCTCTTTGGCTTCGGCATCTCTACGTCCCAATAGCAGCGCGGGGCCACTGCTGCCTTGCTCGGTGCGCCGATTGTGGGTGAGGTACCCAGTACCGGTACCGGCGGCGAGGCCACCTGCAATCGCAAGGGCTGTGTCCACAATGGCCTCGGCCTTCGGATTGATCGCCGCCACCACCGGGCCTACCGCCGTCCTGATGCCATTCCGGATCGTGAACGTCTGAGCCTCCTTGGCGTTCTGGATCGCCAGGTTCGCGGTGGTATCGATAGTCGCCAGCGCGGCATTCAACGACTCATGCAGTTTGTCCGCGGGCGCATGCAGGTAGTACGCGTCTTCCCGAAGTTTTTTAATGGAAGCGCCGCCGACCTGATCCATCGCTGATGCCGCCGCGAGTGAAATCGTCCCCAGGACCGCCGCTTTTGCCACCGGGTTTGGTATGTTCGCCCCGATTCCCGTGATCACGGGAATGGCCGCCTGGAGCGTCGACGCCACAGCAAACGGCACACCGCCCGTTGTACCCGACACCATTGAAGCGTTGCGGTCCATTTTCTCGGCTTTTTCCATCAACGTACCAAGCTCCTGAAACGAGATGTTCTCCTCCATCAGCTTGTTGACGCGGCTCTCTACGATTCGATCGATTTCTCCCCGGTGCCCCGATTCCGGATCCAGACGATCTTTGTAGGGCTGGAACTGATTGCTCACGTAGGTCGTGAGCAAATGCTTCATTTCACGGGCTTGGGTCAGCGCCGCTGCGGTGACTTCACCGGATTGAGGATGACCCTGCCCCACGGCAGCGTGGCCGGTGGCAGCCGTCGAATTTGACCGTTGCTGAAGTTCGATGGATGAGGAGGGAGCGGGGGGTTGCTGGCCAGACACGCGCATGGTGAGGTTCTCTCTGGTTCTAGGGATGCAGCGGGACATAGCTGCTATCAATGATGGTTTTCCAGAGGGTGTGTGGCCGAGCGGGCTATTCCGGTTCCTGTTGAGACGGTGGTATTTGGCGGTTGTGTTTCAAGGTTGTGACGATTACCTATTCGACGCACGGTGCGTATGGCCGGAACCTAGTCCAGCGTCACAGCCAAACAGGTGCGTTTCCGGGAGGCATTTCACGGGTGCGACCGGAGATGACAATGGGTTTGTTCAGCACCGCTCTGCAAAGAAGTGAACGGGTTTATTTACTCGGAAAAATTAAATTCGTCCTCTTACCGCGTGATCATTACGATTTTCAGGAAGGTATTTGCTTGAATTGCCGGTGTTTAGGGCTGAGGATTACAGGGAATCTCACCTCACCTCATAGGTCTGGCATGAACGCGGGCGACATACTTGCATCCCTCAAACCAACCAGCACGACGCGTATCTATGACGTGCTGGTTGCCGCTGGCCACGATGTGAGCGAATGGCATCGTGATGTGCACGGAAATTCATGCGACGACTTCACTCGCAATCCCCGCTTTCGCGCCGATTGGGTATTCACCGACCCTGCAGGACGCAGATTGGTGAGCATGTGGCACGACATGATCAAAATCGAAGATGGCCAACTAGTTGTCCACCACAATGCTCGCGAAGCACAGATGCAGTACCAGCGTATGGGTGAAAACTACCGTAATTACCAAGGCGAGCAGCGGAAGAAGGAGTTGTCCAAAAAGAGTCGAGGTGAGCAATGGGCTAGTAAAGCACGAACTCTAGATACGACTATTCGTGAGTGTTTCCAGTCTGGCAAGTCATTGTCGGTCGCTATCGTGCACCGCGGAATGGCCCACGATGAGGAGACAGAGAGAGCTAACGGCCGTCTCTTGGATGACAGTCAATGGTATGTGCGCACTTATAAAGAGGATGGCGATTACGTTCTAGTGCGCGGTCCACGTCAGGATGAGGCTATTCCACGGGCACTAGTCTGGGCCCAAAGCTCACCTCCACTAGACCAAGCAAATACCGAGTTTGGGAGAGCCATAAGCTTTCGTCAATCCGAAGCTTTGGAGCATACCGCCGCTGATAGCGGCGAGACACCGGATCTGGAGCCACAAGGCGCGCCGATCACCGCCGACTCCTACGGCGTTACCTTCGATGACCAGTTTATCGATGCCCCGGCCAAACATATTGAATCAACGTCAACCTACTACGAGCGCAGCCCAGCGTGTCGGCGTGATGTGCTCTTGCGCTCAAAGGGTCTCTGTGAGTACTGCGGAATGCCCGGCTTCACCAAAGCTAATGGGAATACCTACCTTGAGACGCACCATATCGTGGCACTCGCTGAGAACGGCCACGACCATCCCACCAACATGATCGCGTTATGTCCGAACGATCATCGCGAAGCCCATCATGGAGTGAACCAGTCAGAGTTGCGCGAACTTTTCCTCACAATAGTCCAAGGATTTGCCTGATTCTCACGCATTTTCGGGATTTACTTTACGACCTGTTGCTTTTGGAGGAGTGCTGTAGGGGCTCAAGGAGATGCTCACCTATAGCGATCATTCATGTTTAGCTAGCGGCCATAGGCGGAGTGCTATCGGGCGCCGCTTTCAAACTAAGCTGCCGTTCAGTGCTGGCAAAACTCGGGAAAAATAGTAAGTTGGGATATGGGTGTGAACCATCGGCTGTTTAAAGCTAATCTTCAGGGCGGTAGTCTAAGTGTGGTCGCCAGTGAGCTGCGACTCGTTTTCGAAAATTACTCACAAGTAGCTGGGCTAGTCTATGGGTGCAACGCTGCGGGGTGTTCAATTAAACCGTTAATGTACTCAAGACGTTCCATGGCGTTCATTAGTGGAACTCGGGTGGAATTGTGTCCAAGCACTTGGTAAATCTCTTGAAAAAGGTCGCGCAATAAATTTCTAGACTGTTCCGATTCGTCGCGAATCATGTCATCTGTATTTGATGGGAGTGGGACAAGGTCAAGCAGAAACACTTGCCGAAAATTTAGTCGAGCAGCAGCTTGAACAATTACATCATCCCACGGTATTCCAGCAATTTTCATGAAGGCTAATGATTCGGCGATCCCGTAATCGAAAATCACTTGCTCATTGTCAGGAATGAGATCGACAATGCGTAGTGCTCGTTTTAATACCAAGTGTTGGAAGCGACGGTAATCACGGCGTACTACTGTTGGAGAAATCCCCATCTTAAGCTGATGTTCAAATTCTGCGCGTCCCGGATCTTCGATTGTCCGCCAGCCCGCAGCGGCCATACTATCTACTAATGTAGTCTTGCCACTTCCAGGCGCACCTGTGATAAGCACCCAAGAGGTATTACGCCGCTCCCCTTTTTTTTGCACCGTAGCTGCTGTCGAAGATAACCAGTAGTTCTCCGCCTGGGAAAGTTTCATTGGGAAGCCGAGCGAACGTATTTTCCGAGTTGGTCTTCGAACACTTCGAATCCGGAAAAAAGGCTTGGACAAGCTTCAAGTAATAAGTGGTAGATGGCAATACAATACTCCCGCATTTCAGTATCTCCAGCAATGGCGCCACGTATACTTAGTAGGTGTCGCCAGGCTCTTGCATTACCAGTGATCATGATTGTTGTATGTGTTGCATTGGGAAGAACTGAGCGCGCCATTGATCTAGAATGCCGCTGCTGTTCCTTGACGGATAGATGGGCAGACGCTGAAACCTTGGAGTCCGCGCCGCGTAAGTTATCATGCAGCGAGCGAGTTGCCGCGCACCATAGTAACCATTGTTTTTTTAATCCGGGATTTTCGTCCAGCCCCTTAGGTTGAATAAACTCAACATCCGATTCATCATGGTACTGCTGTGACAGTTGGCTATATGCGAAGCCAATTCGGTGCCGTACTAACTGATGAGAAAGTGCTCGTGTCAAGCCATCCACTAGTATTGTAAAGTTCGCGTGTTCAAGTACACTGTCATGACCTTGATGCAAGATGTTTGAAATATAGTCCTGATTAGTTTTGCGATACTGTTTATCGCTAAATGACATGTAACACACTCTTCCTGCGGCCTCGACAACTAATTCGGAGGCACAAACATCATTGTCGTGCGCCCAAGAGAGAGCTCGATCGCTCAAGAAATTAGACATGCCGTCCTCAAGCGTATTTTTAGAAATCAGATAGACTTTCATAGTCTGCCTGCCGCTGGTGTATTGTCAGACCCAGAATTAGGCCGAGGCGCCTTTTTAATCTGGGGTGGTGGCACTTGTTTTGGTATTGAGTCTTCTTTGAGTTTGCTCTCTATGTTTATTAGTCTCTCTTGAATTGGGTAGCTTAACTCCAGTGCTTTAATTCGTTCCGAAGTTGTAGATGTCTCTAATGATTTAATCCGCTCCTCAAATGTTTTAGTACGCTCCTCTAAACGATTTGAGGTAGAGAGGTAGGTTGCTGCAGCTCCAAGTCCAGCAGCAGCGATTGTGGCAATTACTGGGAATACAAACTGTAACCATTGCGTGCGTAGCACTGCCCGATCAACATGCTTTTTCGCTGCTTCCTCAGCACGAGATTTTACGTTGAGAAAGTCTGGTGATAGCTTATTGAGCAGTTCTTGAATTACTGGAGCGCTTGTAGGAGGTGGAGTGACGGCTGGAGCATCCAGTTCGTGTATGAATGCACGCAAGAAAGGCGTTCCTGGCTGAAGAGAGAACGGCTCCTTGCCCATATTTATGACTGTCACATGTAATGAGCCGCTGTAGCCTGGATCAACATGTCCCGGGTTTGTCATCAACAAACCTTGAATCGAGATACGGCTTGAGGGGAAAACAAAGCCTGCGTGGGAATTATCTAGCTTGAAAGATTCAACAGTCTCTATGACTGCTGTGTCCCCTTGCGCCAATGAAACAGGAAGGCGGTGGGGGTTGGTAGCTGAACCCTCTTTACCGGCTTCAAGCCCTGGGCGGTAAATTGGGCCGATGTGCAAATCGATTGAGCAACCACGGATCTTTAGAGCAGCACTAGAAGCTGTAACATCGATCAGTTCTGAAGGGGTTTTGCTGACCTTTGCGAGTAGCTGGGTGTCGATTAAGATGCTCATAAGATACGTTCCACTGGTCAGTTTAGATGAGTGTATCGCAGTGCGAGCTTCGGAGCCCAGAGAGGGCGATTGTCAGCGGCAGCGTGAAGATGATTGCCGTGACTCTGCAGAGGTGGTTAAATTCTGCCTCCTTGCTAATGTCAGCTATGGGCGGATAGCCGCTATTCACGAATGTTCGCAAATCAACTGCGCCCCACACGTCAGCCAATAATAGAGACCCAATTGTCCGATGGCCGTGAGTCGGCGAGCGCCTGTTGAAAATTTTAGTACCGCCAACGTAAATACTCCCGTCTAAGCTGCATGCCAGCAATCTTAAATCCGAGCCGGGACAGCGTGGACTCCTCAATCACGCCCCCACCATTCTCAACCACGTCCCCAGTCGATCCTGTCCCGCACATCAGCACCCCCCACTGGATTCACTCCCCCCAGTGCTCTACATTGCACCATCACCAAACACCCGCCGAGCCCCCAAAAAATGCCTGCCTCCCGCTCAACCCTCCACCCCCAAGTCCTTCGCGCTGGCGACGCCGTAGCGTTGGTTTCCCCAGCCGGCCCCGTCGCCGAAGCCCGGGTGGAAGCAGCCGTGCGGGAACTCACGTCCTGGGGATTACGCCCCCGCGTCTACCCCCACGCACTGGACAACATCGGTTTCCTGGCAGGCAGCGACGCCGATCGCATTTCCGACCTCAACGACGCCCTGGCCGACCCCGAAATCCGCGCCGTGTTGTGCAACCGTGGCGGGTACGGCGTGCAGCGCATCCTCGGGCAACTCGACTACGACGCCGTGCTTCGCGACCCGAAACTCGTCGTCGGTTTCTCGGACATCACCGCCTTGCACGCCGCACTCTGGACCCACACAGGCCTCGCCACGGTTCACGGCCCGGTGGCCGCGCAGCTTGAAAAGGGCGGCATTATTGCCAGCACGCTCAAGCAGGCATTAATGAGCACCGAGCCTTCCGTCATTCATGCCGATCCATCAGAACCCACCTTCAGCGTGCGCACGTCCGGCTCCGTCGAGGGCGTGTTGCTTGGCGGCAACTTGAGCATGCTGAGCACCTGCATCGGTACGCCGTTCATGCCTGATCTGGAGGGCGCGATTCTGTTGCTCGAAGACGTCGGCGAGCTGGCGTATCGGGTGGACCGTAATATCACTCACCTGCTCAATTGCGGGATTCTGCAACGGCTCGGCGGTATCGCGCTGGGTCAGTTCAGCGAGCCGGGGCACGGCAATAACCCGATCCGGCCGCCCGATGTGCTGATCGAGCGACTGGGCGATCTGGGCGTTCCGGTGCTGGGCGGTCTGTCCATTGGCCACGGCGATCGCAATCTGGCGGTGGCGTTGGGGAGTTATGCGATGCTCGACACAGATGCGGGCACGCTGACGGTGGCCCCGGCCACGCGCTAGTACGACGATCATCGTTCTGTAAGCGACCTTGCTCTAGCTATTTGCCATCATTCTGACGCCAGCATCTTGTTTTGCCCCGTGGGCATTGCGAATCTTCACGGATATCGAATGGCCGTGCGCGAATGGCTTTGCCATGTACGCCCTCAAGCTATGGAGCGGAAACTGATGATGTCGGCCGTGAAGACGCGTTTCGCCAATCTGGGGATGGCCAAGAAGCTGGGCATCGGGTTCGTGCTGGTGCTGCTATTGACCGCCCTGGTCGCGGCCATCGGGGTCTGGTCGCTGCGTTCCATCAGCGCGCATTTTGACAGCCTGAAGGCGATGACCGCACTCAACAGCGACGTGAATCGCGTGCGGCTGCTGGAGCAGGATTACGCCTTGCACGGCGATCCGAAGGTGGTCGATCAGGTTCACGCCGGGCTGGACGGCCTGAATGCCCAGGCGGAGCAGCTTAAGGCGGGCGCGCCGATCAACGAGCAGGTGATGGGTCAGGTGCAGCAGGCACTGGCGGCCTATCGTGCGTCATTTGACGAATTCGTCAGCATCAGTCAGAGCAAGGACCTGGCGCTGGAAATGGCCAGTTGGTCGGTGTCCAGCGTCGCCAATAACCTCGACGTGTTGCAGGCGGGGCTGGCCGACGACGGTGCCTACACGCTGAAAGATTCCCAGGGTCAGCAGGGTGCGGAGTTCATCGAGCAGGCCGGTCAGGTCAGCCAGGTGTCCAAACTGATGATGCAGGCCATGGACGAGGCCCGGGTGCGCCTCGACAAGAGCCGCAAGACGGGCTCGGGCGAGGAGGTCAAGACCGGCAAGATCGAGCAGGCGGTTCAGGCGCAGGAACTGGCCGAGCAGCTCAAGGGCGTGATCAAGGACGCCGGTTACCTCACGGTGCTGACCGAGGTGGGCGGGCACATCAGCAACTTCAGCGACAAGCTCAACGAATACACCGGGCTGCTGGAGTCGGAAGCGAAGGTCTCGCAACAACTGGCGAGCAACGCGAAAACCGTGGTGCAGCAGGTGAATCAGGCCTATGACGCTGAAGGCCAGTCGATGCAGAGCGAGTTGCAGGCCAACTCGATGATGATCATCGGGTCTTCCGTGCTGGCGCTGGTGGTCGGGCTGATCGCGGCGTTGCTGATTACGCGCCTGATCGTTGCGCCGCTGCGCAGCGTGATTGCCACGGCCCAGCGCATTGCGGCGGGCGACCTGAGCCGCACCGTGAATGTCACCCGCAAGGACGAAATCGGTCAGTTGATGCAAGCGATGCAGCAAATGGGCGCCGGCTTGAGCTCCATCGTCAGCGGGTTGCAGGCGGGCATCGAGCAGTTGGCGACGTCCGCCCATTCTCTGTCGGCCGTGACCGAGCAGACCAATCTGGAAGTCAGCAGCCAGAAGGAAGAAACCGAGCAGGTGGCAACGGCGATGAACCAGATGACCGCCACCGTTCACGACGTCGCACGTAATGCGGAAGAAGCCGCGCTCGCCGCACAGACTGCCGACACCAAGGTCGATTCGGGCCAGGCCGTGGTGCGCCAGAGCATGCAGCGGATCGAGCAGTTGGCGTCGTCGTCCCGTTCCGCCAGCGATTCGATCGAGAACCTCAGCGCGGAAATCCAGAACATCGGCACAGTGCTCGGCGTGATCAAAAGCGTCGCCGAGCAGACCAACCTGCTGGCACTGAACGCCGCCATCGAAGCGGCGCGGGCGGGGGAGCAGGGCAGAGGGTTTGCGGTGGTGGCCGATGAGGTCCGCGCGCTGGCCAAGCGCACGCAACAGTCCACGGAAGAAATCGAGCGGCTGGTCACCCGTCTGCAAAGCGGTGCCCAGGCGTCAGTGGCGCAGATTCAGAGCAGCGGCGAGTTGGTCAAACTGGCGGTGAGCGATGCGCTGCAGACCGAGAGCGCGCTGGGCAGCATTGCCGCTGCGGTGTCGATGATTCAGCAGATGAACCAGCAGATTGCCGCTGCGGCGGAAGAGCAGAGTTCGGTGGCGGAAGAGATCAACCGCAGCGTCACCAGCATCCGGGCCAGTGCCGATCAATCCGCGCTGGCGATGCAGGGCAACGCGGCGTCGAGCATCGAGCTGGCGTCGCTGGGCATGGAATTGAAAGGCATGGTGGGGCATTTCAAATTGTAACTTCAGGCTTGGTAGACAGATGAGTGGGATGCCCGCGATTGCGGTGAGTCAGCCGACATTCATGCAGCAGGCAGATCGCGTTCGCGGGCAAGCGCGCTCCTACAGAAGGGTGGCTTGCCCGCGATTGCGGTGAGTCAGCCGACATTAATGCAGCAGGCAGATCGCGTTCGCGGGCAAGCGCGCTCCTACAGATGAGTGGGATGCCTGCGATTGCGGTGAGTCAGCCGACATTGATGCAGCAGGCAGATCGCGTTCGCGGGCAAGCGCGCTCCTACAGATGAGTGGCATGCCGCGAGCGTTCATTTGCGGTAGTTGAGAATCACCAGCGTCAAAACACCCGCAACAATCCCCCAGAACGCCGAACCGATGGAGAACAGCGTCAGCCCCGACGCAGTGACCATGAAGGTGATCAGCGCGGCTTCGCGTTCCTTCGGCTCGTTCATGGCCACGGTCAGGCCGTTGATGATCGAACCAAACAGTGCCAGGGCGGCAATCGACAACACCAGTTCCCGGGGAAACGCGGCGAACAATGCCGCCAGCGTCGCGCCGAACACCCCCGCGATGGCGTAGAAAATCCCGCACCAGATCGCCGCCGTGTAGCGCTTGTCGCGGTCTTCGTGGGCGTGGGGGCCGGTGCAGATGGCGGCACTGATGGCCGCGAGGTTGATGCCGTGGGCGCCAAACGGCGCAGTGATCAGCGAGATGATGCCGGTGGCCGTGATCAGGGGCGAGGCGGGGACCTGATAACCGTCTGCGCGCAACACCGCAACGCCCGGCATGTTCTGCGAGGTCATGGCGACGACGAACAGCGGAATGCCGATGCTGACGGTCGCCGCGATGGAGAACGATGGCGTGGTCCACACCGGCATCGCCACTTCCAGGGCGAAGCCGCTGAAGTTCAGCAGGCCGAGCATGCCCGACAGCGCGACACCGACCAGCAGGGTGACCAGCACGGCGTAGCGCGGTGAATAGCGTTTGACGATCAGGTAGGTGAAAAACATGCCCAGCACCAGGCCCGTGCGGTGTTGCGCGGCGACGAAGATCTCGCTGCCGATCTTGAACAGAATGCCCGCCAGCAGTGCCGCCGCCAGTGAAGTGGGCAAGCGCTTGACCAGCCGTTCGAAGCTGCCGGTGACCCCGCAAATGATCACCAATACCGCGCAGGTAATGAATGCGCCGATGGCTTCGGGGTAGGCGACGCCGCCCAGGCTGGTGATCAGCAACGCCGCGCCCGGCGTCGACCACGCCACGGTGATGGGCGAGCGATAGCGCAGCGACAGGCCGATGCTGCACACCGCCATGCCCATGAACAGTGCCCAGATCCACGAGGAAATCTGCGCCGAGGTCAGCCCGGCGGCCTGGCCGGCCTGAAACATCAGCACCAGCGAACTGGTGACGCCGGTCATCATGGCGATGAAGCCGGCGACGATGGCGGAGGGCGAAGAGTCGGTCAGCGGTCGCAGTGGCGCGAGGGGCACGTCAGTCATGCGGGTCTATCCTTGGCGCAGCGGTTGAACAAAGCTGCAGCCTATACGCAGTGGTCATGCCCCGTTGCAATACAGCCATCGGCGCAATGGTCGGCACAGTTTCGGCCGCAGCTTTCAACCCGGTGGGTCAGGCGCGGGTCATCGTGTTGCCCAGCGCCTGATTCACCGCCATCCAGCCATCCACCGCTTCGCGCCCGGCTTCGGCGAACACCCGTTGCAGCAGCTTGACCTGCTCGCGCCGCAGCGACTCTTCAAATTTGCGTCCCTCGGCGGTCAGCTCCAGCAGGCGCTTACGTTTGTCGTCCTCGGGCGCGAGGCTGAGCACCAGCTCCATCTCGACTAATTGGCGCAGCGGCGTGTTCAGGGCCTGCTTGCTCACCCCCAGCTTGCCGAGCAGTTCCTTGACGCTCAGGCCCGGATAACGGGCGATGAAAAACACGATGCGCTGGTGCACCCGACTCAGGCCACGGCGGTCGAGCATTTCATCGGCTTTGGCGGTGAAGGCCTGGTAGCCGAAGAAAAACGCTTCCATGGCAATTTGCTGGGTGGATGAATTTTTAAGGTCAAGCATATTGACGTATCCGTGCGCGGCATCGTAATTTCGGTCAACCAGTTTGACGTATTCCCCTTTCTTTCCGCCAGCGGTGATCCGATGCCATTTTCCGAACGCGTTACCCGTTTGAAGAGTTCACTGATTCGCGAAATCCTCGCCGCCGCCCAGCGCCCGGAGATGATGTCGTTCGCGGGCGGATTGCCGGCCGAGGCCATGTTGCCGAACAGTGAATGGTCTGACATGCCGCGCAGCATCGGCCAGTACGGCATGAGCGAAGGCGAGCCGCAACTGCGTGAGGCGCTGGCCGCCCAGGCGCGGGCGTTGGGCATCGACTGCGACGCGAGTCAGGTGATGATCGTCAGCGGTTCCCAGCAGACGCTGGATCTGGCCGCCAAGCTGTACATCGACAAGGGCACCGAGATCCTCCTCGAAGCGCCGACCTATCTGGCGGCGCTGCAAATCTTTCAGCTGTTCGGCGCCGACTGCCTGACCGTGCCGCTGCTCGCCGACGGGCCGGACCTCGATGCGTTGCGTCAGCGACTGGAGCAGCACTCGCCGTCGTTCGCGTACCTGATTCCCACCTTCCAGAACCCGTCGGCGGTGCGTTACAGCGAAACCGCGCGGGATGCGGTGGCGGCGTTGCTCGATGAATTCGGCGTCACCCTGATTGAAGACGAGCCGTACCGCGAGCTGACATTCGACGGCGGCAGCGCCCGACCCATCGTCAGCCGCCTGAAAAAAGCCAGCTGGATCTACACCGGCACGGTGTCGAAAACCCTGATGCCGGGCTTGCGCGTCGGCTACCTGATCGCCACGCCGGACCTGTTTCCGCATTTGCTCAAGCTCAAGCAGTCGGCGGATCTGCACACCAATCGGGTCGGCCAATGGCAGGCGTTGCAGTGGATCGGCAGTGAGCACTACGAGCAGCATCTGCTGGAACTGCGCAGCTTCTATCGCACCCGCCGCGATGCGTTTGAAGCCGCGCTGCAGCGGCACTTCGCTGATCTGGCCGAATGGAACAGCCCCCAAGGCGGCCTGTTTTTCTGGCTGACCCTCAAGCACAAGCTCGACACCCGCACATTGCTCGACAGCGCGCTGGCGCAGAATGTGGCGTTCATGCCGGGCGAGCCGTTCTTTGCCGATCCGGACGCCAACCCGGGTTACCTGCGGCTGAACTTCAGCCACATCGACCCTGAGCGGCTGGATGAAGGTTTGAAGCGACTGGCCGACGTCATTCGGCAAACACAGCTTTCACAGGCGGCCTGATACATTACGCACACGCACGACCGGCACGATTGACGGCACACGATTGAGGGGAGAGGGCTGATGTACAAGGTTTACGGCGATTACGACTCGGGCAACTGCTACAAGATCAAGCTGATGCTCAACCTGCTCGGCGCGGAATACGAGTGGATACCGGTGGACATCCTCAAGGGCGAGACCGAAACCGAGGCGTTCCTGGCGAAGAACCCGAACGGCAAGATTCCCGTCCTTGAGCTCGAAGACGGCACCTGCCTGTGGGAGTCCAACGCGATTCTCAACTTTCTCGCCGAAGGCACCCCTTATCTGCTGACCGAACCGCGCCTGCGCACGCAAATGCTGCAATGGCAGTTCTTCGAGCAGTACAGCCATGAGCCGACCCTGGCGGTGGCGCGCTTCATTCAGTTTTATCTGGGGCTGCCGGAGGAGCGGATGGAGGAATACCACTCGCTGCACCGTCGCGGGAATAAGGCGCTGAAAGTCATGGAGCAGCAGTTGCTGCGCACGCCGTTTCTGGTGGGCGACAGCTTCTCCATCGCCGACATCGCGCTGTACGCCTACACCCACGTGGCCGATCAGGGCGGCTTCGACCTGGCGCAGTTCCCGGCGATTCAAGCCTGGCTCGCACGGGTCAAGCAGCAACCGGGTTACGTCGGCATGCTGGATTGACGATTGGCGTTGTTCACTAAAAGGAGATGAGACATGCAGTACAGGATGATCGCGGTCGGCATGCTGATGGCGCTGGGCATCGGCTGCTCGGCCCAGGCTCAGGACTGCGACGCCAATCAGGCGTCGATGAACCAGTGCGCGAGCCAGGAATACAAGGCGCTGGACGCCGAATTGAACACCCAATACAACGCGCAGATGGGCTACCTGAAGACGCCGGCGCGCAAGAAAGCCCTGCAGGATGCCCAGAAGAAGTGGATCGCTTTTCGGGATGCCGATTGCCAGTATCAGGCCGGCAAGCGGGAGGAGGGCGGGAGCATGTGGCCGCTGGTTCAGGCGCAATGCTTGTCAGCGCAGACCAAAGTGCGGGTTGAGCAGTTGAAGGCGTACACGGCCTGTCGCCAGGAAGGCTGCCCGAAGTAAAGGCAAGCCCTCTGTGGGAGCGCTTGCCCGCGGATACGGTGGGTCAGCGATGCCAATGGTGACCGGTAGACCGGGTTCGCCAGCAAGCCGGCTCCTACAGGTAAATCCCGGCAATACCTGAGGCCTGCAGCGTGTGCGCAATCGTTTTCGACGATATCCGGAATCTTCGGCGTACGCGTATTCTGTGGGAGCGCGCTTGCCCGCGAATACGGTGGGTCAGCGATGCCAATGGTGACCGGTAGAGCGGGTTCGCCAGCAAGCCGGCTCCTACAGGTAAATCCCGGCAATACCTGAGGCCTGCAGCGTGTGCGCAATCGTTTTCGACGATATCCGGAATCTTCGGCGTACACGTATTCTGTGGGAGCGCGCTTGCCCGCGAATACGGTGGGTCAGCGATGCCAATGGTGACCGGTAGAACGGGTTCGCCAGCAAGCCGGCTCCTACAGGTAAATACCGGCAATACCTGAGGCCTGCAGCGTGTGAGCAGTCGTTCTCGACGATATCCGGAATCTTCGGCGTACACGTATTCTGTGGGAGCGCGCTTGCGCGCGAATGCGGTGGGTCAGCGATGCCAGTGTTGACCTGTAGAGCGGGTTCGCCAGCAAGCCGGCTCCTACAGGTAAATCCCGGCAATACCTGAGGCCTGCAGCGTGTGCGCATTCGTTCTCGATGATATCCGGATCTTCTGCGTACGCGTATTCTGTGGGAGCCGGCTTGCTGGCGAATGCGGTGGGTCAGGCGCGTGAATGTCGCGGCTGATAGGTTTCGCGAGCAAGCTCACTCCTACAGGTTTTGCGGAATGGCCGACAGCGTGAGTTGACCTCCACTCCCGTGAGTGGACTGCATCAGACCGCCGAGAATCGCTTCTCCAGGTAATCAACGATCACCTTCGATTCGTACATCCACACCGTCTGGCCTTCTTCCTCGATCCGCAGGCAAGGCACCTTGATCCGGCCGCCGCCGCTGAGCAGCGCCTGACGATCGGGCTCGTTGTTCTTCGCGTCGCGAAGGGCCACGGGCACGTTCAGACGGCGCATTGCCCGGCGGGTTTTTACGCAGAACGGGCAGGCGTGGAACTGATACAGCGTCAGCGCTTTCGCCGACGCCTCGACGGCAGCCTGGGCTTCGGGAGAACGCTTCTTCTTGCTCGGCCGGGTCAGGAAATCGCCGGCAATCACGAGCTGGCCGAGACCGACTCTCACTGCTTTCATCAACACGCTAAAACCTCACTCGGCGGCACGAACCGCCAGACAGCCGCAGCCTGATGCCACGGCCTTCAGGACGCCGGGATCATTTGATCAGGCTGAGAAACTCGGTGCGGGTCGCGGCGTTTTCGCGGAATTCACCCAGCATCACCGAGGTGATCATCGACGAATTCTGTTTCTCGACGCCGCGCATCATCATGCACATGTGCTTGGCTTCGATGACCACAGCCACACCCAGCGCGCCGGTGACCTGCTGTATGGCTTCGGCGATCTGGCGGCTGAGGTTTTCCTGGATCTGCAGGCGACGGGCGTACATGTCGACGATGCGTGCGACCTTCGACAGGCCCAGCACTTTGCCGCTCGGGATATAGGCGACGTGGGCCTTGCCGATGAAGGGCAACAGATGGTGTTCGCACAGCGAGTACAACTCGATGTCCTTGACCACCACCATTTCGCTGTTGTCGGAGCTGAACAGCGCACCGTTGGTGACTTCTTCGAGGGTTTGCTCATAGCCGCGGCAAAGGTACTGCATGGCTTTGGCTGCGCGTTTCGGGGTGTCGCGCAGGCCTTCGCGGGAGACGTCTTCGCCGAGTTGACCGAGGATGGCGGTGTAGTTCTGTTCCAGAGTCACAGGGGTGTGTTCCGTGTGGGTTCAAAAAACGCAGGGTTGCGGGCCTGCAAAGGCGCACATAGTAGCGTAGCTGGACGCGCAGGGGTACGGCAGGCGGCCGAGACGCCTGCGGCATGGCGCCGCCATGCCAGTGTCAGCTGACCTTTACCCAACCTTTACCGAGGGGATATGTCGGAATGTGTCGGCGTGATGTCTGAAGTAACGGGTGACAGATGCCCGGATGAAGAGAGTGCTTATGATGCTTAGCCGAATCGCGAAAATCGCACTGGTGATTGCCCTGGCGTCGTCGGTTTCGGGGTGTTTTTTCGGACCGGGTTGGGGCCGCCACGGCGGTGGCTGGCATGAACACCGTTATTACGACGGTGGCCCATACGATGGCGGACGGGGCGGTTACGGCCCTGGACCTGGACCGGGTTACTACCGCCGCTGATTTTTACTGATCGTTTGACCCATGAAGCACAGGCCGCGACGGGAAGCCTATCCCTCGCGGCCTTTTTGTTGGGTGGCTGTTTCGTATCAGGCTCGATACCTGATCGGTACCAAACCACGACGCGGATTCACAGGCCCGTGCTGTCAGAAGCAGCAGGTGATGAATACCTGTGATCAAGCCCGCTTTGAGAGAGAAATCGAAATGTTGAGTCGTATAGTGAAAGTCGCGATGGTCATCGCGGTGATGTCGGCCATGTCCGGATGCTGGCCATTCTGGGGCCCGGGCGGGGGAGGCCACGGCGGTCACGGAGGCGGCGGCGGTGGTCACTATGAAGGCGGCGGCCCGGGTGGCGGCGGTGGCGGCGGCGGTCCAGGTCCGCGTTGATTTGCAGGCGCTCAACAATTGGCTGGACAGTTGATCGAGCGAGCGCTGCGTAACCCGTAGGAGCCGGCTTGCTGGCGAATGCATTGGGTCAGTCGATATTTAGGTTTCTGACTCACCGCGTTCGCCAGCAAGCCGGCTCCTACAGGGTATTTCGCTCAGGCAAGCCACGACGGCAACCTGTTCACAAGAGGCAAGGCCTCGCCTTACTCGTCACGGCCTTCCATCATGGTCCGCTTCAGGATCACGTACACCGCACCTGCGCCGCCATGCTTGGCGATGCACGACGCAAATCCCAACACCTGCTGATGTTGACGCAACCACGTATTGACGTGGCTCTTGATCATCGGCCGCTTGCCATCCAGCCGCACCGCCTTGCCGTGGGTGATGCGCACGCAGCGCACTTCGAGTTTTGCTGCCTCGGCCAGGAACTCCCACATCGTCTCGCGCGCCATTTCGACGCTCATGCCATGCAGGTCCAGGCTGCCTTCGAAGCTGATCTGCCCAAGCTTGAGCTTGCGCATCTGGCCTTCCTGCACCCCGTCCCGGGCCCAGTAAAGCGTGTCTTCAGGGCCGACATCGATCACGAACTGGTCTGACAAACCATCAACGGTAATGGTCGCATCGGAGCGCACGGTGGCCGCCTGACGCAATTTGGCCAGGTTCTTACGGTCGGTTTTGGGTTTTCCTACATCCGCATGTTCAGTCTTGATGGGCTTTACGCCGCGAATCTCACTTCTGAACAGGGAAAAATCGTCGTCTTGCATGGTGGTCTCCGCGAAGGGGGCCAGTTTAACCACGTCACGCCAGAATCGGCGCGACTATCGATGATTAGAGCTCTCGATGATTAAACGGCAGCGGATGACGCGAGGGTCAGTCGTGCTTCTTCATCAGATGGGGAGACATGTTGAGTTCGCCGGCACGACGGCGACGGCGACGACTGCGGCGCCAGAACCAGATGCCGACATACAGCATCAGCAAACCGACAATTACCGTCACCACGGCGCCCGCCGGACTGGCGTTGAGTTCGCCCAGCGCGACGGGGTTACCGATCAAACTGGCGACGCCGGCCATGGCCAGCAGCACGCCAGCGGTGGCCAGAAGGGCCGAAATCGCAGCAATAATGCGCATCCGCCAGCTGCCCTGGCCTTTGGGGCGCAGGCGACGGGCATCAAAACCATCGGATATTTTCATTCCGATTTCCTCTATGGGTATCGGCGCTCTGACCTGCACAGGGTGGGGTGGTTCCCGCCTGGCCAGGTTTCAGGGGCATCATGGGTCGATAACGGATAGGCGGTCAGGTGAACAGGTGACCCTGCCTGACGACTGCATTTGTACGCCTTTTCTACAGGAACTGCCGGAAAATGATCCGCGCAAGGGGCATGCGCAGTCAGCTCGGTCACAACAGCTCCTGTCGAGGGAGGAATCAGATCAGGTCTTTGGTCAGCGCCAGCTTGGCGAAGTTGTCGTTCATGATTGCCATCTCCGCCTGCTGTACCAGCTCGGCCTTGATGACGCCGCTCGGGGTCGGCAGGTCGCGGGTGGCACAGGCGTCTTCAACCAGCGTGCAGCGAAACCCGTAATCCTTGGCCGCGCGCACGGTGGTGCTGACGCTGGAATGGCTCATGAAACCGCACACCACCAGATCCAGCCGGCCACGGCTTTCCAGCAGGCTGTGCAAGGTGGTGCGGTCGTCGGTGGAGACGGTTCCGTTCAGCGCGTTCGGCAGGCGTTTTTCGATGATGATCTCGTCATCCTGCGGCTGCAGTTCAGGCACGAATTGCCCACGTTCGCCTTGAGGATCGAACATGCCGCCCACGGTGCCCAGATGGCGCACGTGAATGATCGGCGACTTCGCGGCGCGCGCGGCGGCGACCAGTTTGACGATGTTATTGATGGCGTCCTGAACGCCGGTCAAGGCGAGGGGGCCGCTGAGGTATTCCTTCTGCGCATCGATGATGATCAGGGTGGCATTACTCAAGGTGGCCGCCGCGTATTCGCGGCCACTGAGTTGAAACATGGTCTTCGGACCAGTGTTTGAAACAGACATCGGGGAGGGCTCCTTGGAGTGGGGCTTTTGCCACATTGTCCACTGGCAGAGCGATTCTGTGAATCGCCATGCTCACAGACCTCGCTTTTTTCCGCCGGGCATCATGCCGTCGAGCAGGTCGCGGTTGCTGTCATAGTGCCTGCAAAACGAGGTAAAGACTGCGGAAAGTTTTGCGCCTGGCCACCGCGCCGGGTGCGGGATCGTTTGTTGCGTGGATGGCTGATAGAATCGCCCGTCGTTTTTTCAAGGAGTCTGCCGTGATCACTTCCCGCCTGCGCACCCTGCGCGATCATATCCGTTGGGCTGTCAGCCGTTTCCATGGGGAAGACCTGTTTTTCGGTCATGGCACCGACAACGCGTGGGACGAAGCTCGTCAGTTGGTGCTCGGCGCCCTGCACCTGCCGTGGGAAATTGCCGACAGTTACCTGGACTGCAACCTTGAAGAAGAAGAGCTGGTTGCGGTTCAACACCTGATCAAGCGACGCATCGAGGAGCGCGTGCCCACGGCTTACCTGCTGGGCGAAGCGTGGTTCTGCGGGATGTCATTCATCGTCGACGAGCGCGTGCTGATTCCGCGCTCGCCCATCGGCGAACTGATCGAGCAGCGGTTCGCACCCTGGCTGGCCAGTGATCCGGCCCGCATTCTCGACCTCTGCACCGGCTCCGGCTGCATTGGCATCGCCTGCGCCGACGTGTTCCAGAACGCGGAAGTGGTGTTGGCCGATCTGTCGTTCGAGGCGCTGGAAGTGGCGAATCAGAACATCGAGCGCCATGGCGTGGATCAGCGCGTGTACACCGTGCAGGGCGATGGTTTCGACGGGCTGCCGGGTCAGCGCTTTGACCTGATCGTGTCCAACCCGCCGTACGTCGATGCCGAAGATTTCGCCGACATGCCCGATGAATACCAGCACGAACCCGAGCTGGCGCTGGCCTGCGGTGACGATGGCTTGAATCTGGTGCGGCGCATGCTGGCCCAGGCTGCGGACCATTTGAACGACAAGGGCTTGTTGATCGTGGAAGTCGGCAACAGCAAGGTTCACGTCGAAGCGCTGTACCCGGAAGTGGATTTTGCCTGGCTGGAATTCGAACGTGGCGGCCACGGCGTGTTCATGCTGACAGCCGAGCAGTGCCGCAATCATCAAGACCTGTTCGCGGCGCGGGTGTAGTCAGGCAATCGGCGGGCCTCTTCACGGCTAAAGCCGGTCCTACTGACCGCATGCAAACAGTGGGACCGGCGTTAGCCGGGAAGGCGTCGGTCGTCATACCGCACATCTGATGGCGAACACATTGGCCTGGCTTGAAGCGGGTTCACCGATGCGTCGCGATCCAGATCAGCAGGCCGGCCTGGAACACGGCAAACGTGACTAGGCAGGCGATGGTGAAGCGCAGGCCAGCGTCGTCCCGGCGGTATTTGCTGACCTTGTCCTCGGTTTTCTTGATCGTGACGTCCTGTTCCTGAATCCTCTGTTCAGCCTGTTGCAGCATCTGCGCGGCGTCGAGGATCTGCACGATCTGGATTTTGTCGGCGTTCCAGGTGTTATTGAGGTTGCCGACCTTGGCGTCCTTGATGGTGCCTTTGAGGTGCTGCGCATCGGCGTAGACGACTTCGAAACCCTGGGTCTTGAGGAAGTGATCACGACGCAGACGTGTGTCCTCGTTGAGCGCATCCTTGTTGGCCAGGGCAACGCCTTCGATTTTGTACTCGGCGCAACGTTTCTGCGCCCAGGTGATGCCCTGAGCCAGCATGAAACGCCCCAGGCCGCGGTTCCATGGCTCGATCTGCAGGCCTGACGCCGGGCCCACGCGAACGCTGCGATTGGCGTGATCGACCCAGATATCCAGACAATTCTGTTCTTTGCGGGTCTTCTGCCCCGGCAGCTGATAGCTCATGCGCAGCAGGCTGAATTCTTTGTTGTGGCGCTCGGCCTTGCCGAACTCGACGAAGCGCAGCGGGCGGGCGCCGGTCGCGCGGTCGGTGGGCAGGGGCGCCAGACGCAGCATGGAAAAATGCTCGGCGTGCACTTCTTCCCACAAGACAGGCGCGGCGACTTCGCCTTCTTTGGCATCGGTCGGCTCGACCGCGTCGGTTTGCATGGTTGCTTCTGTCATCACGGCGATCCTGTTATCGACATTGCCCGGCACATGGCACCGGCACACGATGCCAGCAGACAGCTATCGGCCGTTTCTGACGAAGCTAAAGGATCGTGCGTCGACTCGCGCGTCGAAAAGCACCGGCCTCAGGCGGCCGGTACCGAGTCGAGAAATTTCAGAATGCGATCGGTCACTTCGCTGGCCAACGGCAACTGGGGATCCTTGTAGGACGCCAACTGCCGCTTGATGTCCATCGGCACGATGCGCAGCACGTGGTTCATGCCGTCGATGATCGCCAGTTGCGAGTCGGGTTTGGCCTTGTGCAGCAGCTCGGCGTCGCCCACGCCCACTTGCATGTCGTTGCGCCCCTGAATGATCAGCGTCGGGATTTTCAGCTGCCCGAACGCCGCCGTCGGGTTCTGCCGGAACAGGGAAATCAGGTAAGGCTGCACGCTTGGGCGAAACACCACCTGAAGGGGCTCGGGCACATCATTGTCAGTCTTGCCGGCCTTGATCTCCTCGATCAGTTGCTCACTGCGCGCCAGCAGTGGAGGAGGGAGGCGATCCTGCAGTTGCTCGCGGACCACTTGATCCACCGGCCGACCGGTACCGGCTACGGAGATCAACGCCACGGCGCCCGCACGTTCTGCCGCCAGGGTGGCGACCAGCGCGCCTTCACTGTGGCCCATCAGAATCAGAGGGCCCAGGCGCGAGTCGGTTTTGAGCTTGGCCGCCCAGGCGACCGCATCGTCGACGTACTTCTCGATGCTCAGATCGCGCTCGTCCGGGGTGGCAGGGCGACTGGCGGCAACGCCGCGTTTGTCGTAACGCACGCTGGCGATGTGGTGCTTGGCGAGGATCAGGGCCAGACGCTTCATGCTGTCGTTGCGTCCGCCGTCGGAGTTATTGCCGTCACGGTCGGTCGGCCCCGAGCCCGCGATGATCAACACCACCGGCACGGGTTTCGCCGATTTGGGCAGCAGCAGCGTGCCGAACAGCTCGCCGGTGCCGGTGTCCAGGCTGATGGGGCGCTGCAGCACGACGGGCGTTCCGGCGTGGGCGATGGATGACAGCAGGGTCAGGCTCAAGATGATCGCTCGCAGCGGCCAGAAGCCGCGAATCAGGGGTAAGGCGCTTAGCATTGCAGGACCATCATCAATAAAGTGTCAATTGGACGCGGGCAAATGAATAAGGTTCGAGGATGAACTGCGCCATAAGCCTGCGTATACTGGCGCGCTTGAGTTTTTGAACGTCTTCGGAGCCTCCCGCATGTCCGGCAATACCTACGGCAAGCTGTTCACTGTCACCACTGCCGGCGAAAGCCACGGTCCGGCACTGGTTGCCATCGTTGACGGCTGCCCGCCGGGCATCGAGTTGTCGCTGGAAGACCTGCAGCGTGACCTCGACCGCCGCAAGCCCGGGACCAGCCGTCACACCACCCAGCGTCAGGAGCCCGACGAGGTCGAGATCCTGTCTGGCGTCTTCGAAGGCAAGACCACCGGCGCGTCCATTGGCCTGCTGATCCGCAACACCGATCAGAAGTCGAAGGACTATTCGGCGATCAAGGACCTGTTCCGCCCCGCCCACGCCGATTACACCTACCACCATAAATACGGCATCCGCGATTACCGTGGCGGCGGTCGCAGCTCTGCGCGGGAGACCGCCATGCGCGTCGCCGCCGGGGCCATCGCCAAGAAGTTTCTCGCCACCCAGGGCATTACCGTTCGCGGCTACATGAGTCAGCTCGGGCCGATCGAAATCCCGTTCAAGACCTGGGATTCGGTGGAAGACAACGCGTTCTTCAGCCCCGACCCGAGCAAGGTACCAGAGCTGGAAGCGTACATGGATCAGCTGCGTCGGGATCAGGATTCTGTGGGCGCGAAGATCACGGTCGTGGCCGAAGGCGTGATGCCGGGCCTGGGCGAGCCGATTTTCGACCGTCTCGATGCTGAACTCGCCCACGCGCTGATGAGCATCAACGCGGTCAAAGGCGTCGAGATTGGCGCCGGCTTTGCCTGCGTTGCCCAACGCGGCACCGAGCACCGCGATGAGATGAGCCCCGAAGGTTTTCTGTCGAACAACGCCGGCGGCATCCTCGGCGGGATATCGTCCGGCCAGCCAATCGTTGCGCACCTGGCGCTCAAGGCGACTTCCAGCATCACCACGCCGGGGCATTCGATCGACGTCAATGGCAACTCCGTTGAGGTCATCACCAAGGGCCGCCACGACCCGTGCGTGGGCATCCGCGCCACGCCTATCGCCGAAGCGATGATGGCCATCGTGCTGGTCGACCACTTGCTGCGCCATCGCGGGCAAAACGCTGACGTGCGCGTCACGACGCCGATTCTGGGTCAGCTGTAATGCCTGAGCCGCGCGTCGCCGCCGCGGTCATCTGAGCGTGGCGGCGCTTCCTTACTGGCGGCTCGCCAGCTTCTACCTTTTCTATTTCGCCCTGCTTGGGGCCACGGCGCCCTATATGGCGCTCTACTTCAGCCATCTGGGGTTTTCCGCCGCGCGCATCGGCGAGCTGGTGGCGATCCCGATGCTGATGCGTTGCGTCGCGCCCAACGTGTGGGGCTGGCTCGGCGATTACAGCGGCCGACGTCTGACCATCGTGCGCTTCGGCGCCCTCTGCGGACTGGCCTGTTTCAGCCTGATTCTCGTTGACACGTCCTACGCCTGGCTGGCGATGGTCATGGCCCTCTATGCGTTTTTCTGGCACGCCGTGCTGCCGCAATTCGAAGTCATCACGCTGACGCATTTGCAAGGCCAGACTTCACGCTACAGCCAGATCCGGCTGTGGGGATCGATCGGCTTCATCCTTTCGGTGGTCGTGCTCGGCCGGATGCTGGAGTGGTTCAGCCTGGATTACTACCCGCAACTGCTGCTGGTCATTCTGATCGGCATTGTCGCGAGCAGTTGGTGGGTACCGAATGCCCAGCCGGTGGTCTCGAGCGTGCGGGTTGCGGGCGAAGGGTTTCTCAGGCAACTGATCAGGCCGGGCGTAATGGCGTTTTACATCAGCGTCGCCCTGATACAGCTGAGCCACGGGCCGTATAACACCTTTCTCACGCTGCACCTGGAACACCTGGGTTACACCCGCGGCATCATTGGCCTGCTGTGGGCGCTGGGGGTGATTGCTGAAGTGTTGATGTTCATGGTGATGAGCCGTGTGCTTCAGCGGTTCAGTGTCCGTCAGGTGCTGATCACCAGCTTCGTGATCGCCGCATTGCGCTGGCTTTTGCTGGGTAATCTGGCCGATCATCTGGCCATTCTGATCGTCGCCCAACTGATGCACGCGGCCACGTTCGGCAGTTTTCATGCCTCGGCCGTGCATTTCGTGCAACGCAGCTTCGGGCCGCGCCAGCAAGGTCAGGGTCAGGCGTTGTACGCCGCCCTTTCCGGCACCGGCGGGGCGATGGGCGCTTTGTATTCCGGGTACAGCTGGAACGCGCTGGGCGCCAGCTGGACCTTTGCCATTGCGAGTCTGGCGGCCGTGGCCGCTGCTGTTCTGACCGCCACATGTATGAAAGAGGAGCGCGTATGAGTCGCGAAGCACTGGCTCGGGAAATCATCGAAGCGGGGCAGTTTCTGTACGCCCGGGGCTGGTCGCCCGCCACCAGCAGCAATTATTCCGTACGCCTGTCGCCGACCGAAGCGTTGCTGACCGTCTCCGGCAAGCACAAGGGTCAGTTGGGCATGGACGACGTGCTGGCCACCGACCTTGCCGGCAACAGCCTGGAGCCCGGCAAAAAGCCGTCGGCTGAAACCCTGCTGCACACCCAGCTTTATAGCTGCAAGCCGGCGGTGGGTGCGGTGCTGCACACCCATTCGGTCAACGCCACCGTGCTGTCCCGGCTCACGGCCGGTGATCATCTGGTGTTCGAGGACTACGAGCTGCAAAAGGCCTTTAGTGGCGTTTCCACCCATGAATCAGCAGTGGTGGTGCCGATTTTCGACAACGATCAGGACATCGCCCGGCTCGCGGGGAAGGTTCAGCCCTGGCTGGATCAACACCCTGACTGCGCCGGTTACCTGATTCGCGGTCATGGTTTGTACACCTGGGGCGCGAAGATGAGCGATGCCTTGCGCCAGATCGAAGCCTTCGAATTCTTGTTCGAATGCGAGCTCAAGACGCTGTCCGTGCTCAACCGCTGATCCCTGATCTACGCAACGATCATGCACTCCAGCGTTCCCACTGCCTGAATCAACGCGTCGGACCGGCCCCAGAGCCGACAGACGCGGACCGAACCGAGGAAGCCCCGAAATGAGCAGTCTGTCCGTTTATCACGTGTCATCCCCCGAGCTGCCCAACAAGGTCCTGACGCACCTGGAAGACATTGCCTCGACCCTGGCCGAGCACGGCGTGGCGTTCGACCGCTGGCAGGCGGCAACGCCGATCACCCCCGGCGCCAGTCAGGAGGAGGTCATCGCGGCCTACCGCACCCAGATCGACACGCTGATGACCGAGCGCGGTTACGTCACCGTCGATGTGATCAGCCTGAATAGCGATCACCCGCAGAAGGCCGAGCTGCGCGCCAAGTTCCTTGAGGAGCATCAGCATGGCGAGGATGAAGTGCGTTTCTTTGTCGCCGGCCGCGGCCTGTTTACCCTGCACATCGACGATTTCGTCTACGCCGTGCTCTGCGAGAAAAACGACCTGATCTCCGTTCCGGCCGGCACCCGACACTGGTTCGACATGGGCGAACATCCGCATTTCGTCGCCATTCGCCTGTTCAATAACCCGGATGGCTGGGTCGCCAAGTTCACCGGCGAGAGCATCGCCAGCCAGTTCCCGCGTCTGGAAGACTGATTAATCATGACCATCAAAGCGATCCTGACCGACATCGAAGGCACCACCAGCGCGGTGAGCTTCGTCTTCGACGTGCTCTTTCCTTACGCCAAAAAGCATCTGCCCGAGTTCGTTCGCGGGCATGCCGGCGAACCCGATGTTGCCGCGCAGTTGCAGACCGTGCGCAACGACAGCGCCGAACCTGACGCGAGTGTCGATCGCGTGATCGAGATCCTCTTGCAATGGATCGCCGAAGACCGCAAAGCCACGCCGCTGAAAGCCTTGCAAGGCATGGTCTGGCAGCAGGGTTATCAGGCCGGGCAGCTCAAGGGGCATGTCTACCCGGATGCCGTTGAAGCGCTCAAAATCTGGCATCAGGCGGGTTACGCGCTTTATGTCTATTCCTCGGGCTCGATTCAGGCGCAGAAGCTGATCTTTGGTTGCTCCGAGGCGGGCGATCTGTCCGGGCTGTTCAGCGGCTACTTCGACACCACCTCCGGGCCCAAGCGCGAGGAGGCGTCCTATCGATCGATTGCGTCGCGCATCGGGCAGCCGGCGGAGGCGATTCTGTTCCTGTCCGATATCGTCGAAGAACTCGATGCGGCGCAACGGGCCGGCATGGCCACCTGCGCACTGGCGCGCGATGGCGGAGCACTGGAGGGGCACGTCAACGTCAGAAGCTTTACGGCGATCGACCCCAGCGCTTTCTGACGATCCAGGCGTGCTGAAAACCGACGGCCGATGTCTCTGACATTGGCCGTTTTTGTATCCAAATGCGGAAAAATGTAAGTTGGTTTTTGTTCGTTTGTGGGAAGTTGCTTGTTTCTCGGTCAGGCATGCCTGTTTGTTTTCGACGCTGTGTTTAACCCTCCTCGACTGTGTAACCCTTCGCCTGTCGGACCCTGACAGCTTTTGAATGCGCCTCGTGCGGTCGTGTTGACGACAGCACCTGACGCCGTTTTCAGCTGCCATGCATAAAAAAACCAATGGGTATCAGGGCCGCGCATTTGATGGTTTTAAACGGGAGGGAACATGAAAAACGCGCAGACAGGGACGCTGAGTCCGTTGATACAACAAATGGTCAGCAGCATCACTGAACAGGATGGCGATGCAGCCATCGCCAACGCACTTGACTGGCTTAGAGCTGAATGCCGCAGCGAACGGGCCATGCTTTATCAGTACCGAAACGGCGTGCTGCTCAGTTGCATTACGTCAAACGTCGACAGCTACTGGAAGGATCTTTATTGCCAGGGACGCCTGATGATCGAAGACCCGGTCATCCGCTGCTACCGCCACACCATGGGCTTTCTGAATTGGGAGGAGGCCTTCAAGACCTATCCGCCATCACCCGCCTACATGGCAGCGGTGGAGGATTGTGACCTGCTACCGGCTTTTTCCTATGGGTACAGCAGCCAGACGCGGGCCAATCAGGGTGTCATCACCATCTGCACGCTCAATGGCATGGAGCGGCCGCTGACCCACAACGATCGTTACCTGCTGACGAGTCTGGTGCCGATGCTTCACGTGGCGGGAAAGGGGCGTCAACTGCAGACGCGGGCGCTGTCGCCCAAGGAACTCGAAATTCTCAAGTGGGCGCGGGAAGGCAAGACGGCGTGGGAGATCGGGCTGATAAAGGAAGTCTCGGAGGCGACCGTCAAGCATCACTTCAAGAGCATCTACGCCAAGCTTGGGGTGACCAACCGTGCGCAGGCGGTGGGTGAGGCGTTGTGTCGAGGGATCATTCAGTAGACCAGCCCTGACCCGTAGACGAGCTCTGACAGAAAGACCTGCAGTGGGTGTCAGCGCCTGACGTAAGTGCCTCGGAAAGCAGCCCAAAAAAAACCGCGATAGCATCGACTATCGCGGGAATATACAAGGGATGCTTCGATGAGAGTGAAACGTGCTGCTGCCGGAACGTTACGTTCCGGCCGGCTACTTATCGGGTGTGATAAGTAGGCAAATCAAACCGGTGCTGGCTTTGCAACATCGAGATCGCGGGCAGCTCGCTGGCTTGTGCGGCCAGATCACGACGAATCGCGCTGATCACCCATTCCAGCTGCACTGGAGTGTGCAATTGAGCGTAAGACACGCAGCGGCGGATGTTAGTGCCTTCATCGTTGCGCAGAGTCAACAGAACGCCACCGTCCGGACGCGGCTGGGTGGTGACTTCGAAATCGGAAAATACGGATGCGAATTTTTCTTGGATAAAAGTCATGTCTAGAGGCTCCATTGCTCATGGGATAACAAGCTTGGAATGACTAGTGCAGTGACTGTGCCAGCTTTTGATCTTAAATAAAAACCAACAAAATCAAGGGTTTATAGATTTCTGAGAAATACTCTCTCGTGCAATTTGCATGAATGCCTCTCGTGCATCCTGCAATTTACCGGAGTGGGGAGTGAGAGAGGGGTGAATCAGGGAGGGGGCCACGCGTTGCATGACATTACTGAGACAGCGGTATCCCTGATTTATTTCCCGTTGTTGCGAAATTTTATCGGCCAGCCGTGAGCCAACCCTATCGGGCTCATTGAAACCGATGGTTTGGCGCCTGTACCTGAAGCTGGCATGGTTGGCCTCATCTGCGGCGGCGCCATTTGCCGTGCGCCATGAGTGATGCCGTCATCAGTGGAACTACACGCGTTATCCTCGGCTCATAGATTGCCTGGCCCATGGATCGCCGCATCCTTTGATTTGTCCCGCGCAATGCATTGCGCTATTGGAGTTACCAAATGTCTGAAGCCCCCGCCACGCCCGGTTCTGCCACGCGCATGACAGACGAAGAGGCACTGGAATTTGCCGAACAGGTATTCGACAGGGCCCGTGCTGGCGACGCCCCGATGCTCGACCGGCTGCTGGAAAACGGCTTGACCCCCAACCTTCGCAACCACAAAGGCGACACGCTGTTGATGCTGGCCAGCTATCACGGTCATCAGGACGCAGTGCGCGTGCTGCTCAAGCACAAGGCTGACCCGGAACTGCGCAACGACAACGGCCAGAGTCCGATCGCTGGCGCTGCTTTCAAAGGCGATCTGGAAACCGTGAAGATCCTTGTGGAAGGCGGCGCAGATGTCGAGGGCGCCTCAGCCGACGGCCGCACCGCATTGATGATGGCGGCGATGTTCAACCGTACGGCGATCGTCGACTACCTGATCTCCAAGGGTGCCAATCCTCACATCCAGGATGCCAAAGGTGTCACCCCGCTGATGGCCGCGCAGACCATGGGCGCTACCGAGACTGCCGAGCAGCTCACCCGCCTGGGGGCGTAAGCGATAGAGGCGCGCAGCATTTCCAGCTATCCTGCGCGCCTGTTTTCCAGCCCTCGGACGATCTGCCATGAAAGCTTCACTCATCGAATTCATCAGCAAGATCAGCTCCGGCTGCATGAGCGATGAAGAAATCGAAAAAATCGCCGACGAGGCCGCCCAGGCTTACGCCGACCCGGAAGCGTTTCTCACCGCCAACCCTGACATCAACTTCGACGACACTTTCCCGATCCCGCTGGGGGAGTGGGTGGTCATTGGCAGCCTGCCTGATACCGTCTTGCTTCAGGCCGATACCTATCCTGACCTGCTCACCGAGATCATGGCCTCGTTCGGCCCGAACGTGTCGTTCAACATCAAGCCCAAGCAGCTGGTCAAAGCCGAGCCGCTGGTGGCGCTTAACCGGATTCAGGTGCAGCTTTCCAGCATGCACAAGGACATGGGCGGGTATGTGCTGATGGACGTCAGCGAGCCGCTGGACAATGTGTTGCAGACGGTGCTGGTCTACGGCGCTGACGTTGAGCGGGTCATGGCCCTCGGCGTTGAACTCGGCATATTGATCGAACCCGCGCTGGAGGCGCTCAAGGCGCAGGTTTGATCCCCGTCGACGCGTTTCGCTGCGCCACGAAATATCCCTGCCGACCAACGGAACCCTCATCACGGGCCGCCACTCTCAAGTGAGCAAGCCTTCAATTAGGAGCAACACCATGGGTTCTACCTTCAACGGTCTGATTGGCCTGATCATTCTGGCGCTGGATATCTGGGCCATCATCAACGTGCTGAAAAGCGGCGCGGAAACCGGGAAGAAAATTCTCTGGATTTTGCTGATCGTCATCCTGCCGGTGCTGGGCCTGATCATCTGGGCAATCGCTGGCCCGCGTGGCAACGTGCGTATCTAGTAGCGTGCTTCTCTAGTATCGCAGCAGAAGCGCAGCAAGGCTTCAGAACACATGACGCCCGACTGGCCCGGCCAGTCGGGCGTTTTTGTTCCTGCCAGATCAGCCACGGCCACCACGACATTCGACCTGTCATGCTCCGCGACGTAGAATGCGCGCCTTCTTGTGGGCGGCCTGCCGTCCTGTCATCAGTAGTTATCGGGGACTCCCTCCATGAGCGATTATCAAGAAACGTTGTACGAAGGCTACGGTCAGCGCTTTCGCATTGAAAAAATGCTGCATGAAGTGCGCACCGAGCATCAGCATCTGGTGATCTTCCAGAACCCGCGCATGGGTCGCGTCATGGCGCTGGACGGCGTGATTCAAACCACAGAAGCCGACGAGTTCATCTATCACGAGATGCTCACCCACGTGCCGATCCTGGCCCACGGCCGCGCCAAACGCGTCCTGATCATCGGCGGTGGCGATGGCGGCATGCTGCGCGAGGTCGCCAAGCACGCGACGGTTGAACACATCACCATGGTCGAGATCGACGGCACCGTGGTCGAGATGTGCAAGGAGTACCTGCCGAACCACTCCAAAGGCGCTTTCGATGATGCGCGTCTGAACCTGGTCATCGACGACGGCATGCGCTTCGTTGCCAACACCGAGGAAAAATTCGACGTCATCATTTCCGATTCCACTGACCCGATCGGGCCGGGCGAGGTGTTGTTCTCGGAGAACTTCTATCAGGCCTGCCACCGCTGCCTCAACGAAGGCGGCATTCTGGTCACGCAAAACGGCACGCCGTTCATGCAGCTGAGTGAAGTGCAGACCACGGCAGGGCGCATGAATGGCCTGTTCGCCGACTGGCATTTCTACCAGGCAGCGGTGCCCACCTATATTGGTGGCGCGATGACCTTTGCCTGGGGTTCCACGGATTCCCAGCACCGCAAGATTTCCCTGGACACGCTGCATCAGCGATTCGCCGGCAGTGGCATCGTGACCCGTTACTACAATCCTGAAATCCATATCGGCGCCTTCGCATTGCCGCAATACGTCCTTCAGGCGATCAGCAAGCCAAGCAACGCCTGACCGCTGGTATGTTATGTAAACCTGACATCCATCGATTGATGTCAGGTAAACGTAACTTCTTCTTGATCGCCCTTCATGTCACGTATACATTCCATGCATCGTTGAATGTTATGCAGGCGTGACAAATGGACGCGACGCTATTGCTTGAGAGGTTGGGCAGTCAGATTGAAGAGATGCGTAAATCCCGCGGTCTCACTCAGGTTCAGCTGGCCTACCAGTCGGGCATGACACGGCAAAAGCTCGCAGAAGTCGAAAAAGGCAGCCCGACCGTGGCGGTGAATTTCTACGCCAAGGTTCTGGCTGCGTTGAATGCCGAGATAAAGGTCGTTTCCGCCCGACGCCCGACGTTTGAAGAGCTGCGCGAGGTGTTCCAGTGAAACCGCTGGATCGTGTGCGCATTTTTACCCCGGAAGGTGAGAGCGGTGAGTTGTCTGCGTCGGAGTCCGGCGACTACCTGTTTCGCTATGGCCTGGACGCCAGTCCGGCGGCGCAGATCAGCCTGACCATGGGCGTTCGCGATGCGGCTTACGCATCGCGAAGCCTGCATCCGGTGTTCCAGATGAACCTGCCCGAAGGCTTCGTGCTGGAACAGTTGCGCAATCGCCTCGCCAAAACGACGCCCATCAACCCCATGCTGCTCATGGCGTTGACCGGCAGCGGTTCGCCGGTCGGTCGCGTGGCCGTGGTGTCTCCCATGATCGACGACTTGCTGGGCGGCACGGCTCCCGTCTCAGGCAAAAGCCTTGGGCAGATACTCAGTTGGGACGGAACCCAGGATCTGTTTGCCGAACTGGTCGATCAATACATTTTGCGCACCGGGATTTCGGGCGTTCAGCCCAAAGTCATCGTGCCCGATTCGGATTTTGTTACGGACCCGAAAGCCACGCTGTTGATGCCCGAATTGATCGTCAAGTCGGGGAGGGCAGACTTCCCCGGGCTGGCCGTCAACGAATTCGTGTGCATGGACGCCGCCCGCAGAGCCGGCATGCCGGTACCTGAATTTTATCTGTCGGATAACCGCCAGCTGTTCGTGATGCGCCGCTTCGATCGGGACGCTGAGCAACGTGCCATCGGTTTCGAGGACATGGCCGTGCTGATGGGCCTTGGCACGGAACAGAAATACGACTCCAGCTACGAAAACATCGCCAAGGCCATTCGCCTGTTTTGCGCGCCTGAGCATGTTCGTGATTCGCTGGATCAGTTCTTCGACATCGTCGCGCTCAGCTGCATGGTGGGCAACGGCGATGCTCATCTGAAGAATTTCGGGCTGCTGTATCGCGACCCGCTGGGGGCGGACGCACGACTGGCGCCGGCCTATGACATCGTCAACAGCACCGCGTATATAAAGGACGATGCGTTGGCCCTGCGCCTGGATGGCTCGAAAAGCCTGTTCGGATCGAGGCTCGGCATTCTGACGTTGGCGTCGACTTGTGACATCCGCAAACCGAACGTACGCATCGCGCGGTTGATTGCGGCAGTGCAGGCGTCTCTGCAGGAAAACGCTTCGCTCAACCCTCACGCACCCCATGTCTTCGAAGCCATCGAACACGCCGTCGAACGGTATGCCCAGACATTCAAGCTGTAAACGCGATTCAAGGCTTTGTAAGAAAATATGATAGGGGGCATTAATCAACGGAATTTTCACCGTTTCTTCGGGAAGATTCGCGCCGTTCCAAGACTGCTACCTGATTGAGATAACTGTTTGAGCCGATCCGTCATGAAGAATGCGCGGCATCGGTGGTAAACCGCGAGGGTTCACGTAATATTTGGCCCCCGCAGCCCGGACCGGCACTTCGATGTGGTCGGGCGCACCGCTTTTTGAACCTAAACCTGAATCCAACGGATCCCACAACCCATGGCCAAAACGGACGCCCCGGCGCGCGCGCCGCAACCTACCGTCAAATCGCACCTGGCCTATACGCTTCTGAGCGGCCTGGTGCTGATGGTCCTGTACACCCTTCTGCGCGTAGCGCTGCTGGTCTATAACCGCGAAGGCATCGGTGCGACGCCGGCTTCGACGTTCGTCGAGGCGTTTGCCAATGGCCTGCGATTCGATTTGCGCCTGGTCGTGTACATCCTGATCCCTCTTCTGCTGTCCCTGTTCAGCGCGCGCATGATGGCGGCCCGTGGTTTTTTCCGCTTCTGGCTGACGCTGGTCGCGAGCCTGACCGCGTTCTTCGGCCTGATGGAGATGGATTTCTACCGTGAATTCCACCAGCGCCTGAATGGCCTGGTTTTCCAGTACGTCAAAGAAGACCCGAAAACTGTTCTGAGCATGCTCTGGTACGGCTATCCGGTGGTTCGCTATCTGTTGGCATGGGCGTTCTTGACCTGGCTGCTGAGCCTGGTCTTCAAAGGCGTCGATCGAGTGACCCGTCCGCGTGGCGGGTTCAATGTGGCCAGCGCCGACAACCGCGTGGTCGCGCCGTTGTACAAGCGTGCCGTGGTTTTCCTGTTGTGCCTGGTGGTGGCCGTCATCGCCGCTCGCGGCACCCTGCGTCAGGGCCCGCCGCTGCGTTGGGGCGATGCGTACACCACTGACTCCAACTTCGCCAACACCCTGGGCCTGAACGGCACGCTGACGCTGATCGCAGCGGCGAAGAGCCGGATGTCCGAAGACCGCGACAACATCTGGAAAGCGACCCTGCCTCAGGCTGAAGCCCAGCAGATCGTCCGCGACATGCTGCTGACCGCCAATGACAAACTGATCGATCCGGACAAAGCCGCGGTGCGTCGTGATTTCACGCCGCCGCCGGCCAACACGCTGCCGATCAAGAACGTCGTCGTGATCCTGATGGAAAGCTTCGCCGGCCATTCGGTGGGTGCGCTGGGCGATGAATCGAACATCACGCCTTACTTCGACAAACTGTCCCAGGAAGGTCTGCTGTTCGATCGTTTCTTCTCCAACGGCACGCACACCCACCAGGGCATGTTCGCGACCATGGCGTGCTTCCCGAACCTGCCGGGCTTCGAGTACCTGATGCAGACGCCGGAAGGCAGCCATAAGCTGTCCGGCTTGCCGCAGCTGCTCAGCGCGCGCAAGTACGATGACGTTTACGTCTACAACGGTGACTTCGCCTGGGACAACCAGTCGGGCTTCTTCAGCAACCAGGGCATGACCAACTTCATTGGCCGCAACGACTTCGTCAACCCGGTGTTCTCGGACCCCACCTGGGGCGTGTCCGATCAGGACATGTTCGACCGTGGCGCCGAGGAGCTGAAAGCCCGCGAAGCCAAGGGCAAGCCGTTCTATGCCTTGCTGCAGACCCTGTCCAACCACACGCCCTACGCACTGCCGGCGAATCTGCCGGTCGAGCGCGTGACCGGTCATGGCACGCTGGATGAACACCTCACCGCCATGCGTTACTCGGATTGGGCGCTGGGTCAGTTCTTCGAGAAAGCCAAGAAAGAGCCGTACTACAAAGACACGCTGTTTGTGGTCGTCGGTGACCACGGCTTTGGCAACAACGAGCAGATCACCGAGATGGACCTGGGCCGTTTCAACGTGCCGATGCTGATGATCGCCCCGGGCCTGCAAGACAAGTTCGGCAAGCGCAGCAGCATCGTCGGTACGCAGATCGATATCGTACCGACCATCATGGGCCGCCTGGGTGGCGACACCGTGCACCAGTGTTGGGGCCGCGACCTGCTCAATCTGCCGGCGGGAGACGAGGGCTTTGGTGTGATCAAGCCATCGGGCAGCGAGCAGACCGTGGCGCTGGTCACCGGCAACCGGATCCTGATCGAACCCAAGGAAATGGAGCCGAAGGTGTACAGCTACGCGTTGGGCACCAAGCCCCACGCCGAGCTGATGCCGAACGCGCCGGACGTCGCCGAGTTGCGCAAGAAGCTCGACAGCTTCCTGCAGACCGCAACCAAGAGCCTGCTGGACAACACGGCAGGGGTCAAAGACGCCAAGCCGCAATGACCGCAGCCTGATGAAAAACGCCCCGACACCGGGGCGTTTTTTTTTGCCTGCAGACCTGTGGGTTTGGGCTGATAACCTCGGGCGGGCGCTGACGATTCGGGTTGAACGTCAGTGCGCTGCAAGGGTCAAGATCATCAGGCCGTTGTCAGGCCTTTACTGAGGAGACATTGATGAAAGTGTGGACTATTTCGTTTCTGGACAAAGACGGTGTACAGCAAAGCCTCGATCTTGAATCCGATCACCGTCCCAGTGAAGAAGAGGCTGCGCAGCGACTCCGTCCGATCCTGTTCCCGGTCGCCAGTGATCTTGATCTGAACGACCTCGACGGTCGCACTGCCGAGCCCACCGTAAAGACACTCAAAGAGCAGAACGCGGTACAGATCATCTCCATCGTCGAGGCTTCGTAAGAAGCCTGCATTTCCCGCCATCCTGCCAATTGGCAACGCACTATCAATCGGCGTACTCTGCCAGCGAGGTCGGTGAAGCATCTACCCGAGTCAGCTCGCGTACGTATGTTTGTTTTGTAAAACGTACCGGCCTTGTCAGCGACATGCTTGAGTCCCGGGCGGCGGATGACCTGCCGCTACACGCCTCGCCATCGGGGAGTGTTTCGGGATAGTTGAAACTCTATCTATCGTTGCATAGGAGGACGTTTCATGAGCACAGCCTATCAAGAAGACGTCAGCAGCCATGTTCTGCGCTGCATGAAAGAAGGCGGTTTCGACTTCGCACGCATTCACCCCATCGAGTTCTATGCCACCTTTCCGGATGAGGACCGGGCGCGTCAGGCTGCGGAAAAATTTCGTGGCGAGTCAGTCAATGTCCAGCTCAATGCTCTGGAAGACGGCGCGTGGCACCTGGAACTGAGCAAGTTGATGTACGCGACCTACGACGGAATCGGCGACTTCGAGCAGGATTTCCAGACCGCGATTTTCGGTCTGGACGGGGAGGTTGAAGGCTGGGGCGTGAAACAGGAGCTCAAGCGCCTTCATTGACCTGGCTTCATTGACAGTCAGGCGTCGAAAGCAAGGCGCCTGGCGTCAAGAACGTGGTCTCCCGTGTCTACGATCAAGCGTGGCGCGGGAGATGCACCGAGCTGAATCACAGGCAAAAAAAAGCCGCTCTCTTGGGAGCGGCGGAAAGGGAATATCGGGTGGCGTTGCCAATAAGGTTTTGAGCCAGTCGCCTTGTGAGATCCGGCGGGTTGGTCTGCGGTATGGGGCGATTATGATCAGCTCCAGTAGTACGCGGAAATGAACTGTGGCTATGCCCGCGATAGATTTTGAAAAGTACCGGATGCTTCGCCATGAAGCGTCGGGCAAAAGGTTAGGGCGCATCGTGCACAGGAATGGTGCGGACGCTCCGGCTGTTTAATTCAACCCATTGATATTGAAGCGTTTATGCCGATGGCACGGGCCTTGCGAAGGCTCTGGTGTCCATGGTGACAAGGAGTACGGCATGATCCGCACCTTTTATGACGAGATGTACGATGCGGGCGGCATAGTCCGTCCGCATTATCGGGAATTCGCCCGCTGGTTGGGTGAAGCGCCGCCTGAGTTGCTCGCTCAGCGCCGGCGTGAGGCCGATCTTTTGTTTCATCGCGCCGGGATCACGTTCACGCTGTACGGCGACGAGCAGGGCACCGAGCGGCTCATCCCCTTCGATACGATTCCGCGCAGCATTCCGGCCAGCGAATGGCGAGTGGTGGAACGCGGCTGCATTCAGCGCGTCAAGGCGCTGAACATGTTTCTCGCTGACCTCTATCACGATCAGCGCATCATCAAGGCCGGGATCATTCCTGCCGAACAGGTACTTGCCAACGAGCAATACCAGTTGGCGATGCAGGGCCTGAATCTGCACCGCGACCTGTATTCGCACATCTCCGGCGTCGATCTGGTGCGTGACGGCGACGGCACGTATTACGTGCTCGAAGACAACCTGCGCACGCCAAGCGGCGTGAGCTACATGCTCGAAGACCGCAAGATGATGATGCGGCTGTTCCCCGAGCTGTTCGCCGCGCAACGCATCGCGCCGATCGATCACTACCCGAATCTGTTGCTGGACACCCTCAAAAGCTCGAGCCCGCTGGATAACCCGAGCGTCGTCGTGCTGACCCCCGGGCGCTTCAACAGCGCGTTTTTCGAGCATGCGTTTCTCGCCCGGGAAATGGGCGTGGAGCTGGTGGAAGGCGCTGACCTGTTCGTGCGCGATGACCGCGTGTTCATGCGCACCACCGACGGCCCGAAAGCGGTGGACGTGATTTACCGCAGGCTCGATGACGCGTTCCTTGATCCACTGGCGTTCAATCCTGATTCCATGCTCGGCGTGCCGGGCCTGCTGGCCGCCTACCGCTCGGGCAATGTGGTCCTGGCCAATGCCATCGGCACTGGCGTGGCGGACGACAAGTCGGTGTACCCCTTCGTGACCGACATGATCCGTTTCTACCTCGACGAAGAGCCGATCCTCAAGAACGTGCCGACCTGGCAGTGCCGCAAGCCCGAAGAGCTGTCCCACGTGCTCGCCAATCTGGGCGATCTGGTGGTCAAGGAAACCCAGGGCTCCGGCGGTTACGGCATGCTCGTGGGCCCCGCATCCACCGCCGCCGAAATCGAGTCGTTCCGGGCGCGGCTCAAAGCCAAGCCCCACGCGTACATAGCGCAACCGACCTTGTGCCTGTCGACCTGTCCGACCTTCGTCGAGAACGGTATCGCCCCGCGCCACATCGACCTTCGCCCGTTCGTCCTGGCTGGCCGCGAAACCCGTGTAGTGCCCGGTGGTCTCACGCGTGTTGCCCTGCGCGAAGGCTCGCTGGTGGTGAACTCGTCGCAGGGTGGCGGAACCAAGGACACCTGGGTGGTCGAGGATTAAGGATGCCTGCCAATGCTAAGTAGAACTGCCTCGGATTTATATTGGATGTCGCGGTACCTGGAGCGCGCCGAAAACCTCGCGCGGATGCTCGACGTCAGCTATTCGCTGTCGCTGATGCCACAGGACGGACGCGGGGATGGCCTCAATGAAATCGCCATGCCACTGCTGATCACCGGAACCCTGGACGATTATCTGGAGCGCCACGGCGACCTGCACGCCGAGCGCTTGCTGCACTTTTTCGCGCTGGACGCCGAAAACCCTGCCAGCATCTTCAGCTGCCTGGGCGCGGCGCGGGCGAGTGCCCATGCGGTGCGTGGGCGGATTACGGCGGACATGTGGGAAAACATTAACGCCACTTACCTGGAAATTCGCGGCATCGCCGAACAGGGGTTGAGTCGCTACGGCATGAGCCGTTTCTGCGAGTGGGTCAAGGAGCGGTCGCACCTGTTCCGCGGCGCCACCTACGGCACCATCATGCGCAACGACGCGTTCCGTTTCATTCGTCTGGGCACGTTCATCGAACGCGCCGACAACACCCTGCGCATGCTCGATGCGCGCTATGAAATGCTCGAATTGCGCGGCCCGTCCGCCAACGCGGCGGCAGACAGTTCCGCCGCCGGCTATTACCAATGGAGTGCGCTGTTGCGCGCATTGTCTTCATTCGAGGCGTACACGGAAGTCTATCGCGATGCACCGGGTGCCCGTCAGGTCGCCGAATTGCTGCTGTTGCGTGCGGACATCCCGCGCTCATTGCGTGCGTGCCTGGAGGAGCTGGACATCATTCTCGCCAGTCTGCCCGGGGCCAATGGCCGTCCGGCTCAGCGTCTGGCCGCCGAGCTGGACGCTCGCCTGCGCTACACCGGCATCGACGAGATTCTCGATGAAGGCTTGCATGAGTGGTTGAACGAATTCATTCCACTTCTGGCCCAACTGGGTAGCGTCATTCACACTTCTTACCTGGAGGCTGCATGAGACTCTCAATTAGCCACGAGACCACTTATCACTACGACGATCAGGTCCGCGCCAGCATCCAGTATTTGCGTCTGACCCCCCACGACAGCGAGCGCCAGCAGGTGCTGAGCTGGCAGTTGGCATTGCCGCGCCCGGTGCGTGCGCAGATCGACCCCTTCGGCAACATTCTCCACGTGCTGACCCTGGACGAACCCCACGAAGCCATCGTCATCGGTGCGCGTGGACAGGTCGAGATCGACGAGAAGCGCGAGTCGGAACATGAGAGCCAGTCATCGCTGCCGTTCCTGCGCTTCACCCGCCTGACCGAGGCCGACGAAGCCATTCGCGCCTTTGCCGCTGCGCAGACCAAAAAGCGCACCGACCGCACCGCATTGATCGATATGATGCACGCGCTCAACGAGCACATCACCTACACGCCGGGCGCGACGGCGGTGGATACCAGCGCCGCCCAGGCGTTCGCCAACCGTGCGGGTGTTTGTCAGGATCACACCCACGCCTTTCTGGCCTGCGCCCGCAGTCTGGGGGTGCCGGCGCGCTATGTGTCGGGTTATCTCTACAGTGACAGCAGCGAACACCTGTCCAGCCACGCGTGGGCAGAAGCGTGGATTGACGACGCCTGGTACAGCTTCGATGTGACCAATCAGTTGGCGATTCCGGAGCGGCATCTAAAGCTGGCGGTCGGCCTGGATTATCTGGACGCCTGCCCGGTGCGTGGCATGCGCCGTGGGGGTGGTTGCGAGCAGATGCATGCCAAGGTGGTGGTGTCGCCTTCAGCGCCGATAGCAGTGCCGGCGGCGAAAAAGCCTGTCCCGGCGCCGATGATTCAGGTGCAACGCCAAGGCTGATCAGCCCGCAGCGGCTGAGCACTCAGCTCGGCCGACTTCCCAGAGTCTGCGCGCTACTCAGTGCGCCAGACACTCTCGCTCTTATCCCACCTGATCCGCTGATCCCAGACAATATGCGTCAGCACAGTCGAGATGCGACGACGGGATACCCGCACCGCTCACAGGTTGCCTGGAGGACACAGGCAACCTGGCCATTCCCTCGTGTGAGTCAGCGCTTGCAGAATGCAGCATGCTCAGCCAAACAGCCGCGTCATGTTCGGCAAGATCAGCAGCAGCGTGGTGGCGAAAACAATGAGTCCGGCCTGACGTATTTTCGAGCGCTTGAACTTGAACATGGTGGATGCCTTTTCTTGTTATTCCTGAGCGACAGAAACCCATAGGCGTTGGCCGCGACCAAAGCGTGGGTTGGCAAAGGTGAGGCAAAAGAGCAGGTGCCCCGACCAGCAGGTCGCGGGCGGCAGGCGCTGGTGAAACGATTTTGTTGTGGCGCCACTGCTACTGACTAAACCTTAGAGCCCGCGTGCTGTGCGGTTTAGATCATTGGGGATTATCCAATTGACCTCTTATAACTTCAGGATGATTGGCCAATAGCCATCGCTCAGATATTCCCTTGCTAGACACCTGCGACCCAAAGTGGCCACGCTCATTAGGTCGCTACCGTTCGTCCGAGTCCGAAACTTCCCACAACCAGCTAACCTGTCACTCGATCCGGCGAAACAATGCGCTCTGTGATATCGCTTGTGGTAGACAGTGCTCCCATGACAGTTCGACTGTCAGTCGGACCTATAAAAAGACAGTTCATCGGGTTAGCGAGGACAGGATGACCGAAGCGTTTATTTACGATGCCTTGCGCACGCCGCGGGGCAGGGGCAAGCCGGACGGCGCGTTGTACAGCGTCAAACCGGTGGATCTGGTAGCCGAGCTGTTGAAAGAGCTCCAAGTGCGCAATCACCTCGACACCCACCACGTCGATGACATCGTCCTGGGTTGCGTCACGCCCATCGGCGATCAAGGTGCTGATATCGCCAAAACCGCAGCGCTGGTCGCCAATTGGGCTGTGAGTGTTGCCGGGGTTCAGGTCAACCGGTTCTGCGCATCGGGGCTTGAGGCGGTGAATATGGGGGCGATGAAAATACGCTCCGGGTTCGAGGATCTGGTGGTGGTCGGCGGCGTGGAGTCGATGTCCCGGGTCCCCATGGGCAGTGACGGCGGCGCCTGGGTGCTGGACCCGCACACCCATCTGCACACCCACTTCACACCCCAGGGGATTGGCGCCGATCTGATCGCCACCCTTGAAGGCTTCAGCCGCGACGACGTGGATCGGTTCGCCGCGCAATCCCAGCACAAGGCCGCGCTGGCCCGGGATCGGGGCGCGTTTCGCCGTTCGCTGGTGCCGGTCAAGGACCAGAACGGCATGCTCTTGCTCGACCATGACGAGTTCATCCGCCCCGACACGACGCCGGAAGGGCTGGGCAAACTGCGCCCGAGTTTCGAGGCGATCGGCAAAATGGGCTATGACGCCACCGCGCTGCGGGTCTACAGCCATGTCGAACGCATTGAGCACGTGCACACGCCGGGCAACAGCTCCGGGATCGTCGATGGCGCCGCCTTGATGCTGCTCGGCACCGCGCAAAAAGGTCAGGCGCTGGGGCTGCGGCCTCGGGCACGCATCGTGGTGACGGCGGTGACCAGCACCGATCCGACCATCATGCTCACGGGCCCTGCGCCCGCCACGCGCAAAGCCCTGACGCGGGCGGGGCTGACCATCGATGACATCGACCTGTTCGAGGTCAACGAGGCCTTCGCCTCGGTGGTGCTCAAGTTCATCAAGGACATGGGCGTCGACCCCGACAAAGTCAACGTCAACGGCGGCTCCATTGCCCTCGGCCATCCACTGGGGGCCACGGGCTGCATCATTCTCGGCACGCTGCTCGACGAGCTGGAAGCCCGGCAGTTGCGTTACGGCCTGGCGACCCTGTGCGTCGGCGGTGGAATGGGCATCGCGACGATCATCGAGCGGGTATGAACGTGGAGTACGCCAAGCCCTTCGCCGACCGCCTTTATCCGATAACAGTTTCAGGAAGAAAGACCGCATGAGCGATGCCATCCGCTACGAAAACGGCCCGGATCAGATTGTCACCCTGACCCTCGACATGCCCGGCCAGCAGGCCAACACCATGAACGCGGCGTATCGCCAGGCCATGGCCGAGACGCTCGAGCGCCTTCAGGCGGACAAAGAGGTCATCGCCGGTGTGATCATCCGCTCGGCGAAGAAGACCTTCTTTGCCGGTGGCGACCTCAACGAGCTGAGTCAGGTCGACGCCGCCCGCGCCGCCGCCTTCTACCAGATGACCATGGACCTCAAGGCCCAGCTTCGTGCGCTGGAAACATTCGGTAAGCCGGTGGTGGCGGCCATCGAGGGTTCGGCACTGGGCGGTGGCCTGGAGCTGTGCCTGGCCTGTCACCATCGCATCGCAACCAGCGGCGGGCACGTGAAACTGGGCCTGCCGGAAGTCACCCTCGGTTTGCTCCCGGGCGGCGGCGGCACCGTGCGGCTGGTGCGCATGTTGGGCCTGGAGAAAGCGCTGCCGTTGCTGATGGAAGGCCGGACCATGGGCGTTGAGCACGCGTTGAAAACGGGTGTGATCGATCAGTTGGCCGGCGACGGCGATGACCTCATGACCAAGGCGCGTGAGTGGATTCTGGCCAATCCGGCCCCGATCAAAGCCTGGGATCAACCGGGGTTTCAATTGCCCGGCGGCACGCCTGCGCACCCGAAGGTGGCGCAAATGCTGGCCATCGCGCCGTCGATTTTGCGCAGCAAAACCTGGGGTTGCTACCCGGCGCCGGAGAAGATCCTGGCCGCGGCTGTGGAAGGCGCCCAGGTGGATTTCCATACGGCAGAGAAAATCGAGGCGCGTTACTTCACCGAACTCGCCACCGGCCCCGTCGCCAAGAACATGATCGGCAGCTGGTTTCAGCTCAACCGGGTCAAGGCCGCAGAGGCGCGGCCCAAGGCGCCACCGGTGTTCAACATGCGCAAGGTCGGCATCCTCGGGGCAGGCTTGATGGGCGGCGGGATTGCTTATGTCACGGCGGTGGCAGGCGTCAGCGTGATTCTTAAGGACGTGAATCTGGCGGCAGCGCAGAAGGGCAAGGATTACTCGGCGCGACGGCTGAACAAGCAGCTTGCCAGCGGCCGCATCACCGAGGCTCAGCGCGACGCCGTACTGGGCCGGATCAAGCCGACGGGCCGCGACAGCGATCTCGAAGGCTGCGACCTGATCATCGAAGCGGTCTTCGAGAATCGCGAGCTGAAGGCGCAGGTCAGCGCCGCCGCCGAGCAAGTGGTGGTGCCCAATGCGGTGATTGCGTCCAACACCTCGACGCTGCCGATCACGGGCCTCGCCAGCGCCATCAGTCGGCAGGAGCGCTTCATCGGCCTGCATTTTTTCAGTCCGGTGGAGAAGATGCGCCTGGTGGAAATCATCAAGGGCGCGCGCACCAACGACATGACCCTGGCGCGGGCCTTCGACTTCGTTCAGCAGATCGGCAAGACTGCGATTCTGGTCAACGACACACGTGGCTTCTTCACCTCACGGGTATTCGCCACCTACGCCGACGAAGGCATTGCCATGCTCGGCGAGGGCGTCAGTGCGCCGATGATCGAGACCGAGGCGCGCAAGGCCGGGATGCCTGTGGGGCCGCTGGCGGTGTCCGATGAAGTGTCGCTGAGGCTGATGAGTCAGATTCGCCAGCAGATGCGCAAGGACCTGGCCGAGCAGGGCGCTGAGCTTGCCGGGCATCCGGCCGACGCGGTGATCGAGCAGCTGTTGCATGAATTCGATCGCGCAGGGAAAACCTCCGGCGGCGGCTTTTACGACTATCCCGACGCCGCGCCCAAGCACTTGTGGCCCGAGTTGAAAATCCGCTTCGAGAAGCCCGAGGCCCAGATCAGTGGTCAGGATATTCGCGACCGCTTGCTGTTCATTCAAGCCCTCGAAACCGTGCGCTGCCTGGAAGAGGGTGTGCTGCGCTCTACGGCGGACGCCAACGTCGGTTCGATGCTTGGCATCGGCTTCCCGGCCTGGACTGGCGGGGCGCTGCAGTTCGTCAATCAATACGGACTGAAACCGTTCATTAACCGCGCCCGCGCCCTGGCCGAACGCTACGGCGAACGCTTTCAGCCGCCTGCGTTGCTGCTGGAGAAAGCGGAGGAGGGGACGCTGTTCCAGTAACAACTCCTCGTTGTGGCGTATGAAGGGCTGATTCCATTAAAAGAAGTACAGCGTGGGTTCAGCTGACGACGGCCCAACGCCTTAACTGGGCCTTGCCTTGCCCTGGCCTTCAAGGCAGGCTTGGGCCCACGCATTTTCGCTTTGTCGCTTCAGGGATTTTTATGTCGTTACGCATCTGCATTCTGGAAACCGACGTACTTCGCCCGGAACTGGTCGATCAATACCAGGGTTACGGGCGGATGTTCGAGAAGCTCTTCGCCCGCCAGCCGGTGCCTGCGGAATTTGTCGTCTACAACGTCATGCAGGGCGATTACCCGCCGGATGACGAGCAGTTCGACGCGTATCTGATCACCGGCTCCAAGGCCGATTCCTTTGGCACCGATCCGTGGATCGAAACCCTCAAGACGTATCTGCTCGAACGCTACAAGCGCGGCGACAAATTGCTCGGCGTGTGTTTCGGCCATCAGTTGCTGGCGCTGCTGCTGGGCGGCAAGACCGAGCGCGCCTCCCAGGGCTGGGGCGTCGGCATTCATCACTACAACCTCTCACCGACCCAACCCTGGATGACGCCGGCGCTGGACAAGCTCACGCTGCTGATCAGCCATCAGGATCAGGTCACGGCGTTGCCTGAGGGCGCATCGGTCATTGCCACCAGCGAGTTCTGCCCGTTCGCTGCGTATCACATCAACGATCAGGTGCTGTGCTTCCAGGGTCATCCGGAATTCATCCACGACTACTCGCGCACGCTGCTCGACATCCGTCAGGACGCGTTGGGCGAGCAGGTGTACGGCAAGGGCATTGCGAGCCTTGAAGAAGACCATCACGGCACGGCAGTGGCTGAATGGATGATGCGGTTTGTGGCGAACAAGCGGCCGGTGAGCTGAGCGCGCGGTTGGCCGGGTGAGATGGTCATTGTAGGACCGCCTTCATTCTGTACGGCAGGCTTCAGCCGGGAACGCGTCAGTCGTCACACTGCAAGATTGATGTTGCTCACACCGGCCACTTCCCGGCTAAAGCCGGTCCCACTAAAGTACGCGGTGTTTTTGTAGACAGCCTTCAGCCAGGAAAAGACCAGCGTCTGCCACCAGATCTCACTGTTCGCCGCCGATCGGTGTAGGAGCGCGCTTGCCCGCGAAGAGGCCGGTACATCCGACGCATAATGGTCGTCCGTGACTACGCATTCGCGGGCAAGCGCGCTCCTACAGATCTGCAGTACGTCAATTGCTGTGCGGTGTTACACCCGACGTCTTCCAGGCTAAAGCCGGTCCCACTAAAGTACGCGGTGTTTCTGTAGACAGGCTTCAGCCAGGAAAAGACCAGCGTCTGCCACCAGATCTCACTGTTTGCCGCCGATCGGTGTAGGAGCGCGCTTGCCCGCGAATAGGCCGGTACATCCGACGCGTAAGGGTCGTCCGTGCATACGCGTTCGCCAGCAAGCCGGCTCCTACAGGCCGTGTATGACTCGAAGCAGGAGAATGTTCAAAGCCACCCCGACCGCTTGAAGCTTGCGAACAGAACCCCGCACCCGCCGACGATGACACCCAACACCATGTAGTACCCGTAGTGCCAGGTCAGCTCGGGCATGTTCTGGAAATTCATCCCGTAGATCCCGGCGATAGCGGTAGGGAAAGCCAGAATCGCGGCCCAGGCGGCAAATTTGCGCTGGGTCAGACTCTGCCGCGAAGATTCCAGCAGCAGGCTGATTTCGATGGTCTGGCTGGCGATGTCGCGCAGGTTGGAAAGGTCTTCCATCTGCCGTTTGACGTGGATCTCCACGTCACGGAAGTACGGGCGCATGTTCTTGTCGATGAAGGGGAAGCTGAGCTTCTGCAGTTCCTCGCCGATCTCGACCATGGGGGCTACGTAGCGGCGCAGGCGCAGCAGGTCCCGACGCAGGGCATGAATGCGGTGGATGTCGGATTCGTTGAGGTCCTTGCGCAGCACGTTGTGCTCAAGCTCTTCGAGCTCGCAGTGAATCGATTCGGTAACCGGCTGGTAATTCTCCGTGACGAAATCGAGCAGCGCATAGAGCACGAAATCTTCACCGTGCTCCAGCAGCAACGGCCGGGCCTCACAGCGCTGACGCACCACCCCGTAGGACTTCGAATCGCCGTTGCGCGAGGTGATGATGTAGCCCTTGCCGGCGAAGATGTGGGTCTCGATGAAGATCAGCTTGCCGTTCTCGCGGATCGGCGCGTAAGTCACGATGAACAGTGCGTCACCGAAGGTCTCCAGCTTCGGCCGGCTGTGGACTTCCAGTGCGTCTTCGATGGCCAGCTCGTGCAGATTGAACTGCCGCTGCAGGGTGGTCAGTTGTTCGAGGTCTGGCTGCTCAAGGCCGATCCAGACGAAATGCCCGGGTTTCGCCGCCCAGGCCGCGCCCTCGTCGAGGGAAATGTTGGTGACTTTCTTTCCGGCACTGTAAACGGCAGCGGCAACCACTCGACCCATAATGTCTGCTTCTTCTTTTAGGGAGAACTGACGCGCAGCTTAGCGCGCTCCCTGATCAGAGTCGGCGGATTTAAACGAGTTCGCAGGTTTTTTCAGTGCCGTTCAGCGTCTGTTTGGATGGCGGTGGCGGACCCGCGGACGTGCGCGTCCATGCTGGCGATGCAGGTCTGCATCTGGCCGTGGCACAGCGCGATGAGTTGCGGGATGTCTTCGCTGTTCAGGTTCGCGGTCGGGATAGCGGGCAGCGTGCGGATGATCACCTCGCCACTGTTCCATCGATTCAAATCCATGCTGCGCACGTAGGTGCTTACGCAGACGGGCACAATGGGCACACCGGCCTCGATCGCCATCTGAAACGCGCCGCGCTTGAACGGCAGCAGTTCTTCGCCCTTGTTGCGCGTGCCTTCGGGGAACACCCAGATGGACGTGTCCTTGTGCTGCAGGGTGTCTGTGGTCTGGAGAATGGCGCGACGCGCCCGCTGCGGGTTGCCGCGATCAATCAGCACGTTGCCCGCCAGCCAGAACAGCTGGCCGAAGAACGGCACCCACTTGAGACTTTTTTTGCCGATGCAGACCGTGCGCGGCGGCACGATGTTGCCGAGGACAAACAGGTCGTAGTTGGACTGATGGTTACAGATGATCACGCAAGGCCTGGCCTGCTCGAACTGCGGGCTGAGCTGCGCATTCAGGCGCAGTCCGAGAATCCCCATGGCGGGGAGGGCGTAGAGGCGCGCGCACAGGCGGCTGTTGTCAGGGTTGAACGGGCGGCACAGGCCAAGCAAAAGCCCCAGGGCGCCAGCGACGAGAAAGTGCAGGCCCATCAACAACATACGCAGAACGAACAGCATGAAAACCCACTCGGCAGGCGAAAAGCCGCGCAGTGTACGGATGTGCACTGAAATCGGCAATCGCCCACGGGCCGGGCGGAAGAACAGGAATTTAACGGGATGTTTCAGGGTAAACGCGCCGCAAGCCATGCAGCGCGTGGTCGGTGATCCCTCACAGCGGGATCTGACGATCCAGCTCGATGGCCCGGTCGAGGGTCTCGAGGAATTCCTTGCGTACTTTCAACTTGGTCTGCTTGTGAGCGCGCATGTTGATCTTTTTCATCTGCAGCGCCACCGTGCGCGCGGCCTCGACGAGTTCTTCCGGGGCGACGACCTTGTCGAAGAACCCGGCTTGCAGGGCGCCCTTGGGGTCGAACATCTCGCCGCAGATCACCGAGCGACCGAAGGCACTTTTGCGCAGACGGTCACGGGCCAGTTCGATGCCGGCGTGGTGCATGGTCATGCCGATTTGCACCTCGTTCAGACCGATGCTGAACGGGCCTTCGACGCCGATACGGTAATCTGCCGACAACAGCAGGAAGGCGCCTTTCGCGACGGCATGACCGCCGCACGCGACCACGATGGGGAACGGGAAAGAGAGCATCCGCCGCGCCAGTGTGGAGCCTTCGGCGACCAAGGCCATGGCGGCTTCCGGCGACGAGGTCATGATTTTCAGATCGTACCCGCCCGAGAGAATGCCCGGCTGACCGGTAATGATCACCACGGCGCGGTCCTGCTCGGCGCGGTCCAGTGCGGCATTGAACGCGGCGACCACGTCGTTGCTGATGGCGTTGACCTTGCCGTTGGCCAGGGTCAGCGTCGCAACGCCGTCATCCAGTTGATAGGCGACCAAATCACTCATGGAGCGAGTCCTTTTTGTTTTGAAGTGGCGCAGACGTTACCCACCCGGCAGGGCAAGGTAAAGCGCAAAGGATGACTGGCAAGTCAGGGGTCGGGTCGCCCACGCTGGCGACCCTGAGAGGGCGCGGTGCGGTTAAACCTCGACTTCGTTCAGTTCGCAGTACTCTTCCCAGTCCATGTCCAGTGCCTCGGCCGCTTCCTTGTGCGCAGCAAGACGCAACTCCTTCAGTTGCTCGGGGGTTTCGGCAATAAAGGTCAGCGCCAGCTCCCAGGTCGGGATGCCCTGGGCTTCGGCTTCGTCTTCGAAGGCCCAGAGGGTCTGCTGTTGCTGTTCTTTCGGGCTCAAATCCTGGATTTCAGCCTGCAACATCGGATTGGTCTCGATGTACTTCGCCAGGGCAGCTTCGGTCCAGTCGTTTGCGTTCATGCGGGGGTGATCTCCTGTGGGTCGAGCTGACGTGTTGCTGTGGGTGGGATGCTGCTGGGGAAATGAGGCAAGCGGCGATTGTGCGTGATGTAAATCACCGGCGCCAGCGGCACACGGCCCGTCGGTCGGGGTAGCCTCGGGCTCAAGCCGCTGAATGAAGAGCGCCGCAGTGGACAGATAAAAAGGGCCCGCTGTGCAGCGAGCCCTCGGTCAACGGCGTCGGAATATCAACCGATTGCCATCGGCTTCTTCACATTGCGATGCGCGTTATCGCCCAACAAAGGGTGCGGACCGTGGGCGCCATACACGCCAATCGGTTCCGGAAAGGTGCGCAGCAGGGTGATGTACAGCAGCGCCGCCAGGCCCAGGGCGATCGGCAGGCTGATGTCGATACCGCCCGCCAGATTCCCCAGTGGACCGACAAACTGCCCCGGCAAGTTGACGAAGCACAGGCCCACCGCCGCGCTCGGAAGCCACGCGCCCAGGCCGCGCCAGTTCCACCCATGCTCGAACCAATAGTGACCACCGCTCTGGCCACGGGTGAACACTTGCAAGTCCGCCGGGTGATAGAAGCCGCGGCGAACGATCAGGCCCAGCACCATGATGACGATCCACGGCGAGGTGCATGTCACGATCAGCACCGCGAAAGTCGAGACGCTTTGCACCAGATTGAAGGCGAAACGGCCGATGAAGATGAAGGCAATCGCAGCGATGCCGATCAGAATCGTCGCCTGGGCGCGATTGAGCAGGCGCGGAAACATGCTCGACATGTCCAGCCCGGTGCCGTAGAGCGACGTCGTGCCGGTCGACATCCCGCCGATGATCGCGATCAGGCACACCGGCAGAAAGAACCAACTGGGCGAGACTGCCAGCAGGCCGCCGACGTAGTTGTTGTCCGTGATGTATTGCGGCGCCTGGGTGGCGACGATGGTCGCTGTGCAGAGTCCGAACAGAAACGGAATCAGCGTGCAGATCTGCGCCAGAAACACCGACGCCATGATGCGTTTTTTCGATGTCTGGCGTGGGATGTAGCGCGACCAGTCACCGAGAAAGGCGCCGAACGACACCGGATTGCTCATTGCCAGAAGCGCAGCGCCGATGAACGCCGCCCAGAAGCCCTCGCTGCCACGACTGACCGTGCCGGCGAAGCCCGCATCGAAGCTGCCGCCGAAGGCAAAGAGGCCCAGCAGGAACAGCAGGCTTGAAGCGAACACCGCGATCTTGTTGACCCACAGCATGAAGCGGAAACCGTAGATGCACACCACCAACACCAGCACGGCGAAAACACCGTAGGCCAGCGCCAGGGTGATGTCGTTTTCCGGCAGGCCGACCATGCGTTTGGCCCCGCCGATCAAGGCGTCGCCCGAGCTCCAGACCGACAGTGAGAAGAACGCCACCGCCGTGAGCAGCGACAGAAACGAGCCAACGATGCGCCCGTGAACGCCAAAGTGCGCGCCGGACGATACCGCGTTGTTGGTGCCGTTGAGGGCGCCGAACAGACCCATCGGCGCAAGGATGATCGACCCGAGCACGACACCCAGCAGGATGGCCCAGACGCCGGCCTGGAACGACAGGCCGAACAGCACTGGAAAGCTGCCCAACACTGCCGTGGCGAAAGTGTTTGCGCCGCCGAAGGTCAGACGAAACAGGTCGAGGGGCGCAGCGTCGCGCTGATGATCGGGGATCTGTTCGACCCCGAAGGTTTCGATCGTGGTGGTGGGGTGAGGCATGGGATGTTCCTGCGCGCTGTCGTGTTTTTATAAGGCCGGCGCACAAGCGCAGGCCCGTTATCTCGACCGGTGAATCCGATCGTGGCATTGGCAGTGGTCGGCATTGCGACCCTGAATCAGGTAAAGCAGTGGGTTGTGAGTGCGGCAGCCTCTAAGGGCCACTCGCCATTGATGGCGCGCGTCCGCGCTAGCCTGTTTTCACCGACAGGTGTTCGTGGCAGGCCAGCCAGCGCGCGCCATATTGCCGAAAGACGATGGTTTCGCGTTCGCTGAAATGGCTTTCTTCATCGCCGAAGCGGACGTGGGTGTCGACGTCGTGCATGAAAATTGCGACATCGCCCTGCAGGCTGATGTGCGCGTTGCGCGATTGACAACCGAGAACCGCAAAGCCGTCGGCCTGCCAGCCAGCCCACACATCGCGGTAAGCGGCGCGGGACAGCAGGGGCGCAGGCAGGGTGTGAAAAAGGAAAGTGGCGTCTTCGGCGAATGCGGCGAAGTAGGCATCCGTGTCGTTGCTGGCGAATGCGTCGATGAGCGTTTGTGCAGCGTGTTGAACGGCATCGTGGCGGGTGTCGGTGGAGGTCATGGCCGGCTCGTTTTTGTGATTCTGGCGATGGGGCCTGACTTTAAGCAGCTCTCACGGGGCGTCACATCGGCGCGGGTAAAAACTTAGTTCAGAAAATTGAGAAGTATTCCTGAGCTGCAAGCCTTGAGCAGCGAGCAGCGAGCAGCGGTGCGTGGTCAGTTTCCTGCGGATTTCATCAGGCCGCTCTTGACGGGCTGACGAACACGGCCGCCGGAGGGGTCGAAGCAGGCGCTGTCGTAACGAGGGGCAACGCACGTCGAGGGGAGGCCGGGGGGAGGCGGGCGAATGCTTTGCAGGCGATCAGCGATCTCCCGCTCGTTGGTGATGATCAGCTTCCTGCGTCGGCTGACTTGCAGAATATCCGTGGCGTTCTTGTTCAAGCGATAGGGGAAATCGGTTTCTTCCCACTCGCTGGAAAGCCGGGACGGAGGCGGTCGCTGCACCGTGGATTCGCCAACGTACGTTGGGCATGGGCTTTGGGCGAAACTGATGGCGCCGTTGGCGGCGACGCACTTGTAGACGTCGCCGTTTGCCACATTGCACAAGAGCAACATAATGACCGCTGAGGGCAGCGCTGGAAATCTGATCATCGAAACCTCCCTGGATGGCGCAAGGCTACCATCTGATAGGTTCGGCTGTCAGTGACGCTGATCGGGATCAGTGGGTTTCGTGGGCGGCTTTCTGGACTTTCGCCAGCGCGAGTGCCGCGAACATGTCGGCGTCGCCTTGCAACACCTTCAGGTGATCTTCGACATGATCGGCGCTCGAGCGCGGCTCTTCGGGATTCACCAGTCGGGTCACTTCGCACAACGCGTTCGCCGTGATCCACAGACTCTGTCGCAATTGGCTGATGATTTTCACCATGCTTTCCGAGCTGTCGAGGTCCGCTGCAGTGCCCGTGTCCTGACTCGTCTGCATCGTCGAAAAAGTGGGCATTTCAGGGCGGGCCGAGGCATCTACCCCGGTCACGACGCGGGTAATGTCCACGCCGGCGGCGGCGATCTTGAACAGATAATCCGCCCTGGGCAATCGCTGCCCGCTTTCGTAATGCCCTTGGGCGTTGGCTTCAACACCCCCAATCGCGCCCATTGCGCTTTGTGTCAATTTCAGACGTTTTCTTTCTTGGCGCAAACGTTTACCGATGCCATTCATCTACCTTCTCCTGCGAATTCGCACCCTGCATGTGTCTCTCGCGGGTGCGCAATGGGGGCCGGAATACGGACTGTTTTTTTGGTGTAGCGCTAGCCGTGTACAGGAATTGGAGTCATTCACAGTACGACGGGTAGACCTTAGCTGCTCAGACACCCAAATGGAGATTTTTCCGACGCCTTGCGTGGAAAAATAAACGCGGGGCGATTCTAGTTATTCCGGTGGGTTGGGTCACGTGGTCGTTTGCAGGGTGGGAGGGCGCGGGGCAGGGGGTGCGCGGCTTAAACATACCGGCGAGCAAAGGCTCGCGGACCCTATGCGGACCGGCCGTCCCGGCCACCCTCTGAATGAGCAGTGTTTAACCGGCGATAGCGTGGCCTCAGAACGACTGGCTATCTCCTACAAACAGCGTCTGCTGGTCTGTCAGGATCGGGCCTTTCAAAACAAGTCAGGCTCACACACAATTTGTCACGCCCTGGACACTTGCTGCCAAGGTGCCCCCGCGACGCGCGACGCCCAGGATTGCGAGCTCGAAACACCTTCTCGGCGACCACCCATTCTTTGCAGACGCTGTTTGAACTCACGAAGGGGCTGGTACGTTCGGACGATTCACCGTTCCATCAGATCAAGCAGAGATGTTTGAGCTGTCGCTTAACCGCAAGGACATATTAAGGAATGAAGAGTCACCATCCAACGGTTTCAAGCCCCCGCGCTGTCTACAAGTTTCTCTTCTGGGCTTTACTGAGCGTGTTGCTTGTTTACTACCTGCTCGAACATGTCTTGGGCGGCATCGCCGATGCAGGTGAACTGGTGCTCAAACATCAGCTAAAGCGCGGCGCATGGGTGTACGTCACCTACTATGGCGCACCTGCAACCGACCTGGACACCTTGCGGTTTTATCTCAGCAGCCCGATCGCGGGCTCTGACGAGGAAATACTCAAGGAACTGAACACGCGGAATTCATTCATGATCACCGACAGCGCCCTTGAGGACGTGGTGGTCCGTGATACGGCTAACGGCGTCGGTATCACTGTGAGGGGCTCGGTCTATCGATACTTCAGCAAACAGTACACACCGACTGACGGGCTTCAGTCTTATCGGGTCAGTTTGAACCAGCTAGATGAGGGTGACTGAGGAGTGGGGCAGTTGGCGGCAACCGGATGAGTTGCCACTCTGCCAGCCGACTCGGCCCGTGCAGACGCGGTGTGGTAAACACCCCAGAAACAAAAATCCCCGCACGCCATAAGCGTTGCGGGGATCTTTTTAATGTGGCGGTGAAGGAGAGATTCGAACTCTCGATACAATTTCTTGTATACACACTTTCCAGGCGTGCTCCTTAAGCCACTCGGACACTTCACCGTATCTCTTCAGACGTTCAGTCTGTCGAGGCGCGCTAATGTAGTCGAAAGCTTTGGCGAAGGCAAAACTTTTTTTCAGAATTTTCATGCGCTTAAGCAAAAAGCGCGAAGCCCCCGACTCGTCATTGAGGTCCGGGGCTTCGCGTCGAGGGCGAGGGCGCTGAGATCAGGCGCCGAAGCCGCCGTCGATGGTCAGGCTGGCGCCGGTGACGTAGCCCGCTTCGGGGCCGGCAAGGTAGGCGACCATGGCGGCGATTTCTTCGGATTTGCCGTAGCGCGGAATAGCCATCAGGCCCATCAGTGTTTCGGCGAAGTCGCTGTCGGCCGGGTTCATGTCGGTGTCGACCGGGCCGGGCTGGACGTTGTTGATGGTGATGCCGCGCGGGCCGAGGTCACGGGCCAGGCCTTTGGTCAGGCCGACCAGCGCCGACTTGCTCATGGCGTAGACGCCGCCACCGGCGAAGGGCATGCGGTCGGCGTTGGTGCTGCCAATGTTGATGATGCGACCGCCTTCTTTCATGTGTCTCGCGGCTTCCTGGCTGGCGATGAACACGCTGCGTACGTTGATGGCCAGGGTTCGGTCGAAGTCTTCGAGGGTGAATTCGTCGAGCGGCGCGATGGCCAGGACGCCGGCGTTGTTGACGAGAATATCGAGGCCGCCGAACGCCTTCACCGTCTTGGCGACGGCGTCGCGAATGTCTTCGGCGTTGGCGCTGTCGGCCTTGATGGCCAGGGCTTTGCCGCCGGCTGCGGTGATGCTGTCTTGCAGTTCTTGCGCTTTGGCTTGCGAGCTGACGAAGGTGAAGGCCACTGCTGCGCCTTGTTCGACCAGCCGTTTGACGATCGCAGCGCCGATGCCGCGAGAGCCGCCTTGTACCAAGGCTGTTTTGCCGATCAGATTGGTGGGATGGGTCATGTCGATCTCCGATGAATGTGAGGAGTGGGTTGATGGACACGAGTATCTGCCGAGGATTACCCGTCCGGTAGCCGGTAATCGAGATAGTCTGTGTAAACCGGAAGTTGTGAGTGGGCGCGATGGAAAACTTCAGCAGCATAGAATGCTTCGTGCGCAGTGCCGAGGTCGGCAGCTTTGCCGAGGCGGCACGCCGCTTGAGCCTGACGCCTGCCGCCGTGGGCAAGAGCGTCGCCAAACTTGAGGCGAAGCTGGGGGTAAGACTGTTTCAACGCAGCACGCGCAAGTTGACGCTGACAGAAGCCGGCCAGCGTTTCCTCGGCGAGGTCAGTGCCAGCCTCAATACCATTCAGAACGCTGTCGCCAACCTGGCCAGTGCCGAAGGCAGTCCCGCCGGCACCTTGAAAGTCAGCGTTGGCACCATGTTCGGCTGTCTGTATGTGGTGCCGCTGCTGGCCGATTTCCTGCAACGCTATCCGGCCATCACCCCCGACTGGCACTTCGATAACCGGCAGGTGGACCTGATCGGGCAGGGCTTCGACGCGGCCATCGGCGGCGGCTTCGATCTGCCCCAGGGCGTCGTCGCGCGCAAACTCGCGCCTGCCCACCGCGTGCTGGTGGCGTCGCCCCAGTGGCTGCAAGCCCACGAAGGGATCATGCATCCGGACGACTTGCACGAGTGCGACGGCATTCTGATCCGTTCCCCGCAAACCGGGCGTATCCGTTCCTGGCCATTGAGCCATCGCAGTCATGAGCAAAGCCCGTTGCGCATGAAGGTGCGCATGACCCTGAGTGATTCCGAGGCTGCCTGCCGCGCGGCGAGTCAGGGTTTGGGGGTTGCGCTGGTGAGCATGCCGTTTGCCCTGCCGTACCTGCGCAGCGGTGCGCTGCAGCGGGTGCTGCCCGAGTGGTATGTCGAGGACGGCAACATTTCCATCTATTACAGTGGGCACAAACTACTGCCGGGCAAGACTCGCGCGTTCGTCGACTTCATCATCGAACAGTTCGCCGAGCAGCAATGGGCGCGGCATTTCAGCGCCATTTGAGCTGCGCAATCCCCTGTAGGAGCGCGCTTGCCCGCGAAGAGGCCGTCTCAGCAGACACTGAAGTTTTTGACACGATGCAATAGCGAGCAAGTTCACTGCACCAAGGTCTTGATAGGAACACACATGCACATCCAACCGAAAGCCGCGCTGGTCCTCATCGACATGCAGCAGGGGATCAACCACCCAAAGCTGGGCCGGCGCAACAACCCTGACGCCGAGCAGCGGATGCTGGAACTGTTGAGCGCCTGGCGCGACAGCGGGCGGACGGTGATTCACGTGCGGCATTTCTCCCGCTCACCGGACTCGGTGTTCTGGCCGCAGCAGTCCGGTGTCGAGTTTCAACCGGCGTTTATGCCGTGGGATGACGAAGGCGAGCTGCACAAACAGGTGCCCGACGCGTTCTGCCATTCGGCGCTGGAAGGTTGGCTGCGGGCGGACGGGATCAATCAGGTGGTGATCGTCGGCGTGGTGACCAACAATTCCGTGGAGTCGACCGCGCGCACTGGCGGAAACCTCGGCTTCGAGGTCATCGTGCCCCATGACGCCTGCTTCACCTTCGACGGCGCGGACTTCTTCGGACAGCCACGCAGTGCCGAAGACATTCACGCGATGTCGCTGGCCAACCTGCACGGTGAGTACGCGCAGGTGGTGGCGACCGAGGCTATTGTGCGCGCTTGTGCAACGTGAACGTTTTCAAAGGCGAAAGCGCGCCATCTGCGCCCCAAGGTGCTCGGCCTGTTCCGACAGCTTCAGGCAATCTTCCCGACAGGCTTTGACATCGCTGACCGTTGACTGCGCCAGGTCGGCAATGCCTTGCACGTTGCGGTTGATCTCTTCTGTCACGGTGCTCTGTTCCTCGGTGGCGGCGGCGACCTGCTGGTTGCGATCGGTGAGTTCTTCGACATGGCCGGCGATGGCATCCAGCGAATTGCCGGTGCGACGGCTGGCTTCGACCCCGGTGCCCGTCGCGGCTTGTCCGGCGCGCATCGAGGTGACTGCCTGATCGGCGCCGCTCTTGAGCTCGCCCATCATTTGCTGGATCTCCGAGGTGGCGCTCTGTGTACGGCCAGCCAGGGTGCGAACTTCATCGGCGACCACCGCGAAGCCCCGGCCCATCTCGCCGGCACGGGCCGCTTCGATGGCCGCATTCAGCGCCAGCAGGTTGGTCTGCTCGGAGATGCTGCGAATCACGCTGAGCACCTGATCGATGGTGGAAATCTGCGTCGCCAGGGTCTCGACCGCGCCGGCCGCTGTGCCGACACCGTCGGACATGCTCTGAATATGCCCGAGGGATTCCCCTACCACCTTTTTCGCGGACACCGCTTCCTGTTGGGTACTACGCGAGACGTCGGCAGCGGCGCCCGCATTTCGCGCGATTTCCTGCACAGTCAGGCCCATTTCATGAACAGCGGTGGCGACCATGTCAGTCATCTGCTGTTGCTGCATCGCACGGGTTGACGTGCTGTCGACCACCCGGGTGACATCCATCACGCTGTGGCGTAATTGCTCGCTGGTCTTGAGCGCATCGCCGATCAGCAAACGCAGGCTTTCGATGAATCGATTGAAGCCACGGGCCAGATCGCCCAGCTCGTTCGCACGGCTGTCATCCAGACGTCGGGTCAGGTCGCCCTGGCCGCCGCCGATGTCTACCAGTGCCGTCGTCACCTGCTGGATCGGACGGACAATGCCGCGCGCAATCCAGGCGACGAAGCCGAGGAAGCACAACACCACCGCCAGACTGATCGCCGAAATGGTCCTCAACGCATCCTTGGCCGGGCCATACACTTCGGCCAGTGGCACCTCGCTCACCAGCGTCCAGCCCAGCGAGGCGACGGGTTTGGCGACCGCCACGTACGCCTCGCCATTGCGTTCGAACTCAAGCGCCTGACCGTTTCCGTTGCCTGCCAGCAGGTTGCGCGCTGCAGCATCGCCCACCAATTGGGTGAGGGATTGGCGATCGTTCAGCTCGGCGTTCGGGTGGACCTTGACCTGGCCGTCCTGGCTGACCAGATACACCTGGCCGTGCTCGCCAAAGTGAAAGTCTCGGACCATCTGCGACAGCGCGCTCATGCTGAAACCCAATCCGGCCACGCCGACCACGGTGCCGTTGTGCTCGATGCGCTGGTTAATAAACAGCGTAGGCACCTTGGTCGTGGCATCGATATCGATGTCCAGCGAGCGCTGCTTGTTGCTGTCGAGAAATCCATAGAACCAGCCGTTCTCCGCCGGGCCGCGCTGGAGGGTGCGGTCGGCGCCTTTGTTGGTGATGTAGTGGCCGGTGTCCTTGGCGACGATGAAGGTCGTCAGCGCGTTGTGCTGTTGCTGCACCTTCGCCAGATAACGAATGAATGCAGGCTGCTGGGCGGCATCCTCGCCGTTGCCCAGCCATTCGGAAACCAGCGTGTTGTCACCGATGTCGCTGGCTGCCGTCAGGGGCGCCGCCAGTAACCGTTCGAGATCGTTGCGGATCGCGTCGACGCTGGCTGGCATCGCCTGCTGCAACAGGTAGCGGTCGGTCAGTTTGTTCAGCGCGAACGCGTAGATGGCGATCACGATCAGGCTGCTGATCACCAACGCGGCCCCCATGCTCAATGTCAGCTGCCACTGAATACTCTTTCGCCAGACAGGCATAGAAAACTCCGCAAAACCAAAGCGCACAACCAGAACGGAACAGTGCTGATGGCTTGCCCGGAGCAATTACCGGGCCACGGAGCTGATCAAGTGGTCAACTTGCTTTGGCGGCTGGCCTTGCGCCACATGGGGCCTGTTTGTGAGGACGGGATGAATGATCCCAAGGAGGTGGTGCCGGCAGTTGTGTACAAAAAGTGAGTCTTTTTGGAACAAATGTTTTGCCGGTGCGCAGAAAAGTGGCGACCCCTCGTCACTGGGGTGAGGCCTGCGCCAGTTGCTCGACGCGCAGTGCCGAGCCGTCACGCCCGGCGCGGCGCATCATTCGGGGGTGGCTCGCCTCAGGCGTGCTGCACACCCGCGCGCTTGAGCAGTTTTTTGCAGCGTTCCGACAGATGCACCACGCGCAGGTGTTTCCCCGCCTTGTGATACCGCTCGCGCAAGGTTTTCAGCGCGGCGATCGCCGAATAATCCACGAAGATCAGATGTCGGCAATCCAGCGTGACCTGCTGCGGATCGTTGAGGTGATCGAACTGATCGAGGAACGGCGTGGTGGAGGCGAAGAACAGCGTGCCGTGCAGGTGATACATCTTGCTGCCGTCGGGCTCGATATGGCTGTCGGCGTACAGCTCGCGGGCCTGTTGCCAGGCGAAGTTCAGCGCCGCGATGAGGATGCCGAACAGCACCGCTGTGGCCAGGTCGGTGAGGACGGTGACGATGGTCACGGCGATGATCGCGAAGACGTCATTCAGCGGCACTTTGCGCAGCACGCGCAGGGAGGCCCAGGCGAAGGTCTGCTGGGCGACCACGAACATCACGCCGACCAGCGCCGCCAGCGGAATGCGCTCGATGAGGGGCGACAGGAACAGCACGAACATCAGGATCATCACCCCGGCGACGATGCCAGACAGACGACCGCGGCCGCCGGAACTCAAGTTGATCACGGTCTGGCCGATCATTGCGCAGCCGCCCATGCCGCCGCACAGGCCGGAAGCCAGGTTGGCGACGCCGAGGGCGACGCACTCGCGGTCGGGGTAGCCGCGGCTTTCGGTGATTTCATCGGTGAGGTTCAGGGTCAGCAGGGTTTCCAGCAGACCGACCAGCGCCATCAGGATGGCGTAGGGCGCGATGATGCGCAGGGTCTCCAGATTCCACGGCACGTCCGGCAGCGACAGGCTTGGCAGACCGCCGGCGATGTGCGCCATGTCGCCGAGGGTGCGCGTCGGCAGGTCGAACAGGTACACCAGCAGGCCGACGCCGAGGATGGCGACCAGCGCCGGCGGCACCGAGCGGGTCAGGCGCGGCAGCAGATACACCACCGCCATGGTCATGGCCACCAGGCCGATCATCAGGTACAGCGGCGTACCACTGAGCCAGCTTTCGCCGCTTTTGAAATGCTCCAGCTGCGCCATGGCGATGACGATTGCGAGGCCGTTGACGAACCCGAGCATGACCGGATACGGCACCATCCGCACCAGTTTGCCCAGGCGCAGCAGTCCGAACGCGATCATCACCAACCCGCCCAGCAACACCGTCGCCAGCAGGTATTGCACGCCGTGCTGCACTACCAGCGCCACGATGACCACCGCCATCGAACCCGCCGCACCGGAGACCATGCCGGGACGGCCGCCGAACAGCGCGGTCAGCGTGCAGATGATAAACGCCCCGTACAGGCCCATCAGCGGATTGAGGTGCGCGACAAGCGCGAAGGCGATGCACTCGGGCACCAGGGCGAAAGAGGTGGTGAGTCCGGCGAGGACATCGGCGCGAAGACGTGCGGGTTTCATTGAGTACCTAGCGGGCGGCGTGCAAAAGATGCGGATGTTACGGAATGTGAACGCAGACGACCAGTCGGAGGAATGCCGCATCCTGACGCGCTTCACTCATTCTTCAGGTGTCCTGTCACCGCCGATTGTGTAACGATGTTTGACTCAAACAGCTCGCCGATTCGCGTCACCAAGGCTCGGCACGTCATGAAGGACAGAACACGGATGCTCGCTGCGCTCAGACACTACCCGGCTTCAGTCAATCTCCTGCTTTCGTCGTCGCTTTTTCTGACGCTGGGCAGGGCAATAACCCTGCCGTACCTCGTGATTTACCTGTCTTCGAATTTCGTCTTGAGCATGAGCGACATCGGCATGGTCGTCGGCGGTGCGCTGATTGTCGGCTCGTTGCTGAGCCTGTACGGCGGCTACCTGACCGACAAACTGTCCAGCTATCGATTGATTCTGTGCTTCACCGGGTTCTTCGTCGCCGGCTTCATCGGCATGTGCGTGACCAGCAAGCTGTGGCTGTTTTTCCTGTTTCTGGTGTCGTTCAATTTCGCGTATTCGGTCATCGATATCGTGGTCAAGGCGGCGTTTGGCAAGCTCTTGCCGGTGGCCGATCAGAGCAAAGTGTTTTCGGTGCGTTACACACTCATCAACATCGGCTATGCCGTCGGCCCCTTCATTGGCGCGGGGCTGGCCCACTGGAACATGAAGTTGCCTTTTGTGATGTCGGCGGCGCTGGGCCTGGGCTTCTTGCTGGTCTACGCGATGTACGGAGATCGCAAGTTGAGTTCGGCGGACCCGGCCAATGCACCGATTTCCTTTATTGCCGTCGGGCGCATCCTGCTCAAGGACTACCGACTGGTGTGCTTCACCGTCGGCGGCGTGCTCAGCGCGGTGGTGTTCGGACAATTCACCGCGTACCTGTCGCAATACCTGGTCACCACCAGCTCGCCGGAATTCACCTATCAGGTGATCAGCTCGGTGGTTGCGGTGAATGCCGCCGTGGTGATCTGCTTGCAGTACCTGGTCGGCAAACGCATCAGCCATCAGTACCTGAATCAGTGGCTCACGGCAGGTTTCAGCCTGTTCCTGATGGGCGTGGTCGGGTTTGCCATGTCGACCACGGTGCTGCACTGGTCGCTGGCGGTGGCGGTATTCACCTTGGGCGAGATCATCGTGTTCCCGGCCGAATACATGTTCATCGACCGCATCGCGCCGACCCATTTGCGCGGCATGTATTACGGTGCGCAGAACCTCTCCAATCTCGGCGGCGCGCTGGGGCCGGTGTTGTGCGGCTTCGCACTGGCGACCGAGTCGGCGCATTTCATGTTTTACATGCTGGCGGCGTTCATCATTGCGGGCGGCTGTTTCTATCTGTTGGGCGCCTCGTATTCCAGACGCCACGACCAAAACTCCGCTGCGCAGTGAAGCGTTTCGATGACCGTTCTGTCTCCGCTTGAGGCCTGGCAGCAGGCCGTTGATGTCCAGGGTTTTCAGCCGGACGAGGCCCAGCGCAATGCCGCGCTGCACCTGCAGGCGTGCTGGCAGGCGCTGAACGACGGCAAGCGCGGCGGCGCGGTCAAGGGCGTTTATCTGTGGGGGCCGGTGGGGCGCGGCAAGACCTGGCTCATGGACCGCTTTTACGACAGCCTGCAGGTTCCGGCCCGGCGCCAGCATTTTCATCACTTCATGCGATGGGTGCATCAGCGCCTGTTCCAGCTGACCGGTGTGGCCAAACCGCTGCAGGTGCTGGCCCGGGAGCTTGCCCAGGACGTGCGCGTGCTGTGCTTCGACGAGTTGTTCGTCAACGACATCGGTGACGCGGTGATTCTCGGCGGCCTGTTGCGCGCGATGTTCGACGAGGGCGTGGTGCTGGTCTGCACCTCCAATCAATTGCCCGAACAACTGTACGCCACGGGTCATAACCGCGAGCGTTTCGTGCCCGCGATCACGGCGATCAACCACTTCATGGAGGTGGTCTCGGTCGACGGCGGCGAGGACCACCGGCTGCATCCCGGTCAGGCGCAGCAGCGCTATTGGGTAAAAGCGCAGACGGGGCCGAGCGCGCTGGTGGAAGTGTTCGAGGCGTTGAGCAGCGGGGAGTCGGTCTCGATTCAGCCGGTGCCGCTGGGTCGTCGCCATGTGCCGGTGGTGCGCAGCAGTCGCACGGTGATCTGGTGCCGCTATGCCGACCTGTGCGAGCAACCGCTCGCGGCGATGGATTTCATCGAGCTGTGCGATCGCTACAAAGCGGTCTTGTTGAGTGAGGTGCCGGCGCTGAGCGCACCCCAGCGCGAGGGGCGCATCGCCCGCGGTACCGAGGATGGCGTTGAACAGGTCACGGCGGGGGACCGCGAGCTGCCGCAGCTCTCGCCTTACGACGACGGCGTGCGGCGCTTCATCGCGCTGGTCGACGAGTGCTACGACCGCAAGGTCCCGCTGTACATCGAAGCGGCGATGCCGATGGCCGAGCTGTACACCGAAGGCTATCTGGCGTTCGCGTTTCGACGCACCCTGAGCCGGTTGCAGGAGATGCAGCTGGCGCGGTTCGGTCATTAACGCTGCCCACGAGCAGTCTTCAATTCACACGCTGTTGCGTCGTCGCTGGGCCAACACATGCTTGGCGCCTTCTCCCACCAGCACCATGACCGCCAGCCAGATGGGCAGGTAGGTCATCCATTCATCGCGGCCGATGGATTCACCCAGCAGCAGGGCGACGCCGACCAGCAGCACCGGCTCGACGTAGCTCAGCAGGCCGAACACGCTGAACGCCAGCAGGCGGCTGGCGCGGATGTAGCTGACCAGCGCCGACGCACTGATCGCCCCCAACACCGGGATCAGCACATAAAACCGTGGGAACTGTTCCACCACCGAGGGGTTGCCCTGGCAGATGAACAACACCGCGACGGGCAGGATCAGCAGCATGTCCCACCACAGACCGCCGAGGTTGTCGGTCTTGAGCTTGCGCCGCAGCACGAAGTACAGCGGATACCCCAGGCAGACCAGCAGGGTTTCCCAGGAAAAACTGCCCAGACGTACCAGCTCGTTGCCGACCCCGACCAGCGCGCAGCACGCGGCAATTTTCTGCAGGTGCGACAGGTGCTCGCCGTACACCACGCGTCCGGTGAGGATCATGGTCAGCGGCAGCAGAAAATACCCCAGCGACACCTCCAGACTGCGGCCGTGCAGCGGCGCCCACATGAACAGCCACAATTGCGCGCCCATCAACGTCGCCGACAGTGCCATGGCCGCCAGCAGGGCAGGCGTCTGACGCACCCGGACGGCGAGGGCGCGGGCGAGTTTCCAGTCTCCAGTGGAGAGCATGAACAGCGTCACGCAGGGCAGCGTCAGCAGCATGCGCCAACCGAAGATTTCTTCACCGCTCAATGGCGTAAGCAATGAGGTGTAGTAGTACATGACCGCGAACAGGCAGGAGGCCATGACCGATAACGCAACGCCCTTGTACACAGGGGCTCCTTGTTTTCGATGCATCAGGATTGGGGGCAGGAATGCTTTTATCGGCGGGCTCGTTCGCACGCTTTGATGGCACTTTTTGAGGCGCTTCTTGAGGCATAGCGCACTGCAACGGCGCAGAGTTTATCCGAGGTCGTGCAGTCGGTCCGCAGCAATCTGGTAAACCGCAGGTGAGCTGGCAGTAAACGATGCACGTTTGGCAGAGAACGAGACCGCGTGCCGATTGAGCCATTGGGTCTCGTCGCCCAGACTTCTCTTCAACGCGCCACACCGGTGCGGCCGCTGGAGAGATTTCCCATGAGTCAATCAATCGCCGGTATCAAGATCCCCGACAGCGCGCTGGCCCGCGCCACCACCGAGTACATCCGCGATCAGCAAGATGACCTGCTGTTCAATCATTCGCGTCGGGTGTTTTTGTGGGGCGCGCTGACGGGCGAGCGCAAGGGGCTGGCCTACGACGCCGAGCAGCTTTACGTTGGTGCGATGTTTCATGATTTGGGTCTGGTGGAGCAGCATCGCAGCGCGGACCTGCGTTTCGAGGTGGATTCGGCCAACGCGGCGCGGGCGTTCATGCAGCCGTTTGGGTTGTCCGAGGGGGATATGGAGCAGGTCTGGTTGTCGATTGCGCTGCACACGACGCCGGGCGTGCCTGAGCATTTGCGGCCGAATGTGGCGCTGGTGACGGCGGGTGTCGAGATGGATGTGCTGGGCATTCATTACGCACAGTTCAGTGATGAGCAGCGTGAGGTGGTGACCCATGCTCACCCGCGCGGTGAGGGGTTCAAGGAATGCATTCTGTGTGCGTTTGCCAATGGGTTTAGGCATAAACCGGATACGACGTTTGGTACGGTGAATGCGGATGTGTTGGTGGATGAGGATCCTTCTTTCAAGCCGCTGAGTTTTGTGGAGATTATTCGGCAGTCGGCTTGGAAGGGGTGATCTGGATCAACGTCCTTAAGATCAAGGGCGTCTGCCTGGGGGCAGACCTTTCGCCTCCGGCGAGTTACTTGGAAAAGCACCCCAAGTAACCAAGGGTGCTTGCTCCTGGTTGGGCTCCTCCTTCGTCGGAGTACCTTCACTCCGGTCTCGCT